>NZ_VPDG01000001.1:300000-454626 GCF_013417805.1 Acinetobacter sp. YH12226
CGCGACCCCCGGCGTGACAGGCCGGTATTCTAACCAACTGAACTACCGCTGCATCGCAAAAGAATCTGGTGGGCGCTGACGGGATCGAACCGCCGACATTCTGCTTGTAAGGCAGACGCTCTACCAACTGAGCTAAGCGCCCTCAAAAGGTCTATCGTATAAATGGCGCAGCGGACGGGACTCGAACCCGCGACCCTCGGCGTGACAGGCCGATATTCTAACCAACTGAACTACCGCTGCATTTACACAATGTCGCTATTGTGGCAAACGAAAATCAAGATCTTAAAGTGGCGCAGCGGACGGGGCTCGAACCCGCGACCCCCGGCGTGACAGGCCGGTATTCTAACCAACTGAACTACCGCTGCAACTATAAGGTCTCAACATGAAAGAGCTTGGTGGGCGCTGACGGGATCGAACCGCCGACATTCTGCTTGTAAGGCAGACGCTCTACCAACTGAGCTAAGCGCCCTTTCTAAACGTCTATCATCGTTTGATGGGTGCATTATAGAGAATCTGCACAGCCTGTCAAACGCTTTTCGGAATGTTTTCCACTTTTTAGGTGTGAGTGATTAAAAAATAGGTTGTTTGTTAAAAAAAACAACACTTTTTGTTTATTTTTTAAGTCTCTACCGAAATTTTTTAATTTTCAAAATGAAAATTGAAGCGAAATTTTGTGTTTTACCCTGCGAAGTTTCAGTCTAACCACACGACATATTGCAATTCTGATTAAGGATTATACAAAGCTTTAAAATACTCGACGTTGTGTTCATGTAATCTTTCAACTGTCATTTATTTTTATTCAGAAAATGCCAGTAAATCTAAGCTTCAAATAATCATTTAACCCATTCCATGCGATAAAAATACCATCTGGATCAGATTAATCAATCTTTTCTGCTGTCTCCACCAAGCAGATTCAGTCCATAAAAACAAAACCATTTTCACATAATCTTAAAATCTAACTTTTATTCGCTTTTCGAAACATTCAGCCTGCCCAGATCTAATGCCTGTTCTGAAATATAGACCAGTGCATCTTCACTGATCAGGTCAAATAATTCAGCGACCTCCGGATTACGCATACGGATACAGCCGTGCGACAGCGGCTCTCCCATCTTTTCGGTTTCTGGGGTGCCATGAATATAGATATAACGCTGATAGGTATCGCAGCCCTCGCCTTGATTAAAACCCGCTTCAAGGCCACTCAGCCATAAAATGCGCGTCAGGATCCAGTCCCGCTGCGGGAATTCTGCCGCCAATTGGGGATTATAAATTTCACCCGTCGCCTGACGTGCGACAAATACACTATTTAAGGGAGCATTCTGACCAAACTTTTCAGCAATCTTGTGCCAGCCACGAGGAGTCTTGCCACTATTTTCAGTTTCACCAATGCCATTTTTGCCACTGGAAATCAGATATTGCTTGTTTAGACGGGGCAGATACAGTTTTTGTTGGGCAAGATCAATCAGGATATCGGCTTGATCCAGATGCAAGGTATTCATGACTTGTTATTCTCAGACTCTATTTTATTTGGCTTTATAGGGTTTAACTGATTATCTTCAGATGGCGCTGTTGGTAGATCTGTCTTTTCTGGGTCAACTGTATTTTGCTGAATAAGGATCTGATTCGGTTCAGGGCGTCGCCATAACCAGATCGCGACGATCAGCATCGTAATATTGGTAAAGGCTTTTACGGCCAAGGGTGCAGTAGTAAACAGCATGATGATCCCGCTGATCAGCATCATGATACTGGCCAGCCATTTGGCCTTACGCGGTACAGTACCGTGGGCACGCCAATCTCTTAAGGTCGGACCATATTTGGGATGATTCAATAACCAGTCATCCATTTGTGGCCAGCCTTTGGATGAGGCCCAGGCGGCCAGAATCAAAAAGACCGTTGTTGGCATACCCGGCAGGATTGCACCGATAAAGCCCAGGATCACAAACAGCACCACCAGACTTCGCCAAAACAACACTTTCATACATCAACCCTAACCGCAGAATTCAGGTAGTATAAAGCGTTTTCCGATACTGTCCGTTGTATTTCTGCACTTTTCACAGGTTGTACTATGCCCTTTTCCAGTTTAAACCAAAATCTTGTAGAGGCATGGCAACGTTATCAACATCCTCTGGTGCGTCAACTGGCATTCGCTGTCGGCAGTCCGAATATCCTGTCCGGCATTCCGGATGAACTTGAGCTTATACATCACTTTGAACTGCATGACAGCCAGACCTGGCAGCACTATCTGAGCCGTTACCATCCACGTTTAGAGTTTCTTGATCAGCACCCAGAAGAATTAATTGAATTTGTGCAGCAACTGAAAAGCACACGTTTGGGGCTGCGTTTTGAAATGCTGGTCTGGTTCTGGTTGCTCGATGATGCTTACCATCCCTATCGGCTGCTTGGTCATAGTCTGCAGAAAATTGAGGGTGCAAAGACCTTGGGCGAGCTGGATTTTCTGCTATTAAATACCGATACAGGACAGATTGAACATTGGGAAGTGGCATTGAAGTATTATCTGGCCGAAGCCGATTTTAGTCTGCCGCATTGGTATGGCCTGAACCGCACCGATACTTTAATCAGAAAAATGAAACATTTCACACAAAAACAATTCCAGTTTGATGAGGCTTTGCAGCATCCCATTCAAAGACGGTTTTGCGTCCTCAAGGGACAGCTGTATTTGCCTACACATCATGCTGATCAACCAATTCCCTCATGGATCAATACCGAGCGTCGTCTGGGCTTATGGGGACAGCATATTCCTGCTGCACAGCACGGTTTCTATCGTCTGCAACGACATGAATGGATTTATCCGCAAGCCCGGCCGAGCAGTTCAGCTGCGATCTGGTGGACGGATGGCCTCTATAAAAAGGTCGATAGCAATGACTTTTATATGTATCGCAATCCGGTGCTGATCCAGCATCCATCGCATAAGCCCCTATAAAGCATTACATTTATTAACCGAAGCACTATGAAAACCACATATTTTTTAGAGCGTATATTTTCTACTCTAAGTCCCACATCATAATAATTTTATTATTGATTATACGGAGATGATGATGAAAAAAATTCTTGCTGCTTCATTAATGATGGCTTTTGTATTGACTGGCTGTAACACCGTAAAAGGCATGGGCAAAGATGTGTCTAAGGCTGGCGATGCGGTAACCAATACTGCTGAAAAAACCTCTGACGAAATCCGTCAAAACTAGTTTTTTCTTAAACGCTCACAGAACCCTATCTCAGATAGGGTTTTTTTATATCAGTCGTTCACATTCAAGCCTATATTCGCCTATTATAGAACCGAAAAAATTATCGACTGTTGAATACCGTATGAGCTCTTCCGCTACCCTCGATTTAAGCCTGCAACTATTACGTCAGCCTTCTGTCACACCGATTGATCATGACTGCCAGAACATCATGGCTGAACGTTTAAAGAAGATTGGTTTCAACATTGAATCCATGCGCTTTGAAGATGTAGATAATATCTGGGCACGCAAAGGCACAGAAGGTCCGGTCTTCTGTTTTGCTGGCCATACTGATGTCGTTCCGACAGGGAATCTGGATGCCTGGAACTCAGATCCATTTTTACCAGAAATCCGTGAAGGCAAACTTTATGGTCGTGGCAGTGCCGACATGAAGACCGCGTTGGCAGCCATGGTAGTCGCCACAGAACGTTTTATTGAAAAATATCCGAATCATAAAGGTTCGATTGCCTATTTGATTACTTCAGATGAAGAAGGCCCATCGATTAATGGCACGGTGAAAGTGATTGAAACACTGGAAGCACGTAATGAGAAAATCACCTGGTGTCTGGTCGGTGAGCCTTCAAGCACTAACAAACTGGGCGATATTGTCAAAAATGGCCGTCGTGGTTCATTAAATGCCAACCTTACAGTCAAAGGCAAACAGGGTCATGTGGCCTATCCGCATCTGGCCGTGAATCCGATTCATACCGCTTCTAAAGCCATTGCTGAACTGTGCGACACAGTCTGGGATCATGGCAACGAATATTTCCCGGCGACGACCTTCCAGATTTCCAATATCAATTCGGGTACAGGCGCAACTAACGTAGTTCCCGGCACCATGAACCTATTGTGCAACTGGCGTTATTCAACTGAAGTGACCGCTGAAGAACTTAAAGCACGTACTTTAGAAATTCTGGATCGTCATGGTGTGGATTATGACATTTCTTGGACTTTATCTGGCCTGCCTTTCCTGACGCCAGTTGGTGAACTAGTAAATGCAGCTAAAACCGCCATTCTGAATGTGACAGGGACTGAAACCGAACTCTCGACTTCGGGTGGCACCTCAGATGGCCGCTTTATTGCGCCTACAGGTGCACAAGTTCTGGAACTTGGCGTATTAAATGCCACGATTCATCAGATCAATGAACATGTCGATATTGCAGACCTAGAGCCACTGGCTGAAATTTATGAGCAGATCTTGGTCAACTTACTTGGGAATTAAATAAATTCATAACGCAATAAAAAAGGAACTCCATGGAGTTCCTTTTTTATATTTTATAGCCTGGATTACAGCCCGATTGTAGCCTGAATATTGGTCATATTCGGAATATGGAACAGCTGTTCGTTCATGCGCACATATTGAAAGATGGCAGGATCATTCACCGGCTGATCGACATCGACCACTTCGGAAATACGAATCCGGATGGTTTTCGGCATTTCATTACACATCAGGGCAAAGCGCTGAGTAATTTCATCCCCCTCAATCACCAGTGCCACCCCATTTTGACGTGACGGATCATTCACTGCATAGACCGGTAACTGTGCCTCATGCCATTCTACAGTTTTGACCTGAGTATTGCTATCCAGTGCTGACAGGACAATGTTTTGTGGCAATAACATCGGATCTTTGCCATGACAGTCAATAATATAGGCATCAATAAATCCGGTCGATACCGTAATCAGATGCTGAAGTTCCTGCTGGCTAATCTGATCAGCCATTTTATTGCTTGAATTGGTCTGACTCATATATTACCTCTGTTTTTCAGCAATCAGTTGCTGGATATTGGCCAACAGTTCCGCTTCCTGGAACGGTTTACCCATATAGTGCGTTACGCCCAAGCTGAATGCACGTTCACGATGCTTCTCACCGGTACGTGAGGTAATCATAATAATCGGCAAGTCACGGTGAATATCATGGTGACGAACCAGATTGGTCACTTCGAAACCGTCCATGCGCGGCATTTCGATATCCAGCAACATCAGATCCGGTCTGACGTTTTCAAGCTGCTCGATCGCATCTACGCCATCTTTGGCAGTGACAATATCATAGCCTTGACGTTCAAGCAGACGCGACGTCACTTTACGTACAGTCACCGAGTCATCGACAATCATCACCAGACGACGTGCATTTGAATTACGCGAACCATCACGCTGATCATTCAGCTGTTTGACACGCTGTGTCGCCTGAATCTGGCGGGCAACATTCTGTCCATCGAGAATCAGACAGACCTGACCATCACCCAGAATCGTGGCACCGGCCACTACCCCGACGTTGGCAAACTGCTGTCCAATCGGTTTTACTACAATCTGCGCTCGTGAACCGACCAACTGATCGACCAGCAAGGCAATGGTTTGACCACTATTACCTTTAATCAACAGCACCGGCAATGAATGACCAACATTATTCAGACGTGGAATCGGCTGGTTGCCAACAAACTCAGACAGATAACGCAGCTTATAGTTTGCGCCATCGATCTTGAAATAGTCATCTTTACTGTTGAAATAGCTTTCCAATGTGGTCGGTGCAATACGCACAATTCGGTCAATCTGCGCCAGAGAAATCGCATATTGCTGATCGCCCACTTTCACCATCAAGGCATCGCTGACCGCTACGGTCGTCGGTACGCGAATCGTAAAGACCGTACCCTTGCCCAGTTCCGAGCTCACTGACACATGGCCGCCCAGTGATTTGATCTCGCTTTGTACCACATCCAGACCGACACCACGACCAGAAATCTGGGTCACTGCTTTCGCGGTACTGAAACCAGGATGGAAGATAAATTGCAGGATTTCTTCCTGATCAATGACTTGATCCGCTTTGATTAGATCCAGACTCAGCGCTTTTTCACGAATCTTCTCCGCATCGATCCCCTTACCATCATCACTAAAGGACACGATTACATCGGTTCCCTGACGGCTGATGTTCAAGACAATAGAACCGACTTCCGGCTTGTTCAGTGCGATACGATCTGCAGTATCTTCCAGACCATGGTCAATCGCGTTACGCAACATGTGCTCAAATGGGGTGACCAGACGCTCAAGAATGTTACGATCCAATTCACCTTCGGTATTCTGTACGATCAGTTCTGCAGGACGGTTCAAGGTGGTCGAGGTTTGACGCACAATACGCTGTAAACGCGGTAACATCCGGTCAAATGGGACCAGACGGGTACGCATCAGGCTTTCCTGAATTTCCGCCTGAATACGGGATTGTTGCAATAACAGTCCTTCGGTTTCGCGAATCTTGTCGGCAAGCGTACTCTTGAAGTCGACCAAATCCGATGCAGATTCTGCAAGCGATTTGGACAGCTGGTTTAGAGAGGAATATTGGTCCATTTCCAGCGGGTCAAAGTCGGCATAGCGCGAGTTCTCTGAACCATGTTTGGCAATAATCTGTGATTCCAGCTCGCCTTCCATTCGACGTAACTGATCTGCAAGACGCTTGATCGCCAATTCCATCTCGTTCAGGGTATTGCCCAGCTGACCCAGGTCCATCTCGATACGCGAACGGTTAATCGAGTTCTCACCGGACAGGTCAATCATCTTCTCGACCAGATCAGCAGAGATACGGATCATCTCGTTATTGCTATCGCTGGTGCCGCTATTTGCCCACTCACCCATCATCTGTGGTGGTTCAGTACCATCACCTTCAACAAAGCCGAAGTCGGTACTGACCACCAGATTATCTGTTTTCGCCAGACGCTCAGGCAATTGCGCAGTAACATCCACATAAGCAATCTTTTTCAGACTGCTGTGCAGCTGCTCAAAACCGCTATAGTCGCGCTGGAAAATCGCCTGTCTTAACCAGACCAGCGTTTTCTGCAATAAGCCATCATAGGCATTCGAGTTAAATTGATAGACCGCAAACTGTTCAAAAGTCGTTTCTAGCTCATAGGCAATACTGGCCACTTCTTCAACATCAATCATACGTGCGCCGCCCTTGATACTGTGGGCAGCACGCTGTAATTGCAGCAATAAACTACGGTCACTACGCTGATCAAACCATTGATTGAGGAGCTTCTCGGCATTGGCCAGAATCTCTTCGGATTCTTCCAGGAAAGATTCTTCAACAATGGATTTCAGTTGGTCTTCTTCAGAACGTTCTACTGGTGTGTCTTCAGTAGCCTCAGGAGATTCCAAGATTTCCAGTAATTCTTCAGCTTCTGCCAGATCAGTTGCAGGCTGTTCAGTCGTTGCTGACTCTTCAAGTTGCGGTTCAGGAATTGATGTCGCTTCGACCTCTGCAACTTCAACTCCAGCGTTCGCGCTCTCCGCAGCAGCAACAGCTTGTCCAGACACCAGCGCCTGAATATTTTGCAGAATCGCAATCGCTTCTGGTGCAGGATAATCAATACCGTCTTCCCGAATCGATTGAATACGATCGGAAATGTTGTCCTGTACTAGGCGAATAATTTGGATTAAAGCAGGTGTCACGGCAATTTGCTGACGGATCACCCGCTCATAAATACTTTCCAGTTCATGCGCAATCAAACCGATATGCGAAGCTGCAATCATGTTTGCACCACCTTTTAAGGTATGCAAATGACGCATCAGATTGTTCAGTGAAGTCGTATCATCCTGTTTTTTGCTCCAGGTATTCAAATCTTCATCAATGCCTGCGAGCAATTCATCCGCTTCTTCCAGGAAGATACTTAATAATTCTTCATCAAAATCACGGTTGGTTTCAGTACTTTGCTGCTGCTGACGATCTGCAGCGATGCGTTGACTCAAACCAGCAAAATCGACACTGCCTGTCGCGACAGTTTCAGCCACTTGTGTGGCCTCTGAGCTTAGCTCAATATTCTGATTACTAGTATCTTCAGCAAATATCTCGAGATCCTGCTGCACAAATGCAGACAGTTCACTGAGTATTTTTTGAATCTCATCATTCAGAATGACGCGCTGTCCTGCGGCCAAGGTATCAAATAAATGAATAAATTCCTGATGCGCCTGTGCGAACAGTTCATAAGCATAATCGCTGTTTAGCAGCACTGGCTTTTCAAGTAGCGCATCATAAGCCAATTTCAGGTCGGCAGTGAATTCATGAATGCCTTGCGCTGCCCGGCTTTCTGTATGTGCCAGCAATTCTGCAGCCTGCTGGCTGAGTGCCTGAATATATTCCGGATAATCGACTTGGGCGCGTTTATCAAATTCAAACTCGGCATCCAATAACAGATCAATATCCAGCTCAACCAGTTTAGACACCAAACCTTGCGTCTGAATGCTATTGGTTTCAGTAACTGCAAAGCCATAATCATTCCAGACACGCTCAAAGGTGGCATATACCGCATCCAGTTTTGCAGTATTGCCCTGACGTAGCAAATGCAGATAGTCACTGACAAACTCAGCATACTGAATCAGTAAAGCGGTTTCTTTTGAGGTTGAGACAATTTCATCTTGTAGCAAGGTTTTGAACAGATGCTCCACTTTAGAGCTGGCCTCAAAAATCTGGTCAATCTGCGCCATGGATGAACTGCCGCGCAAAGTATGAATCGCACGAATCAGCGCATTATAATCTTGTGATTTTTCATCTTCAGTGCGAAGGAAGGTAGCAATCGTATCCAGATGCTCTTCTGCTTCTTCAATAAAGATCGCCACAGTTTCTTCGATATCACTGCGAACCGGTACTTCTACTGGCGCTATTGTTAGCTCAACTTCACTTGGCTCATTGTCTGCAAGCTCAAGACCTGTCATCTGACCTTCAGCGGTCAAATGATCT
The DNA here is from genome assembly GCF_013417805.1 of Acinetobacter sp. YH12226. Classification (GTDB taxonomy): domain Bacteria; phylum Pseudomonadota; class Gammaproteobacteria; order Pseudomonadales; family Moraxellaceae; genus Acinetobacter. The sequence continues at coordinate 308,959 of NZ_VPDG01000001.1, forward strand.
GCCAATGCCAGTAATTCTTCCAATGCAGGTTCAGGCGAAATTTGTTGTTGTAATTGTTGTCCCAACAGCACCATTGGACGCAGATCGAGATCCAATTGCTGTACATGTTTGAATTTTGGATATAAAGCATATTGATAGACATTCAGTACCGCTTGGGCAAATTTCTGTACCGTCGGTGTTAGCTGAATCGAACCGGACAAAACCCGGTTTAAGGTATCTTCAACCGCCCAGGCCATTTCCCCTGCCGATTTTGCCCCGACCATGCGGCCTGAACCTTTCAGGGTGTGAAAATGGCGGCGAATGGTCTTCAGATTTTCTTGATGATCTGGATTGCTCAACCATTCTGGAAATAAAGCATTTAACTCAACGAAGATCTCTTCGATTTCCTCAACAAAAATTTCAAGAATTTCTGCATCTTGGTCAAGATAACTATCTTCAGGAAGCGTTGTCGTTTCAACTAAATTTTTTAATATTTCTTTCATAGCTCATGCTTCTTACGTTATGCCGCCAAGAAGGGCGCTCAAACTTAATTGTGACCGTCACGCGATACCTAACGTATGAAGTTAAGTACATCTTGTCGAGGCTTTATCTGTATTTTCTGAATGTGTCTCAACCGCGGTCAAGACACATTTCCCCATCATGTCTGACTTTATTCTGGTAGTTTAAAGTCAGATACAGATTCACGTAATGCATCGGCCATGTTTGCCAGTTCAGATACTGAACGTGCTGTATCGAAGGTTGCACTGGTGGTTTGCGAGGTAATTTCCTGTACGACATTCATCGTGGTCGCAATATGACCTGCAGATGCTGACTGCAGTTTCGCAGCATCAGAAATGTTCGCAATCAGTTTCGCAAGGTTGTTCGATACTGTTTGAATCTCATCTAGTGCTACACCGGCATCTTTAGACAAGTTCGCACCACGTACAACTTCCGATGTAGTTTGTTCCATCGAAATAACGGCTTCGTTCGTATCCGTTTGAATGGTTTTTACCAGGCCTTCAATCTGCTTCGTTGCAGAAGCTGAACGTTCCGCAAGACGCTGTACTTCATCGGCTACGACCGCGAAACCACGACCTGCTTCACCGGCCATCGATGCCTGAATTGCTGCGTTTAATGCCAGGATGTTCGTCTGGTCAGCAATATCGTTAATCAAGGCTACGATGTTACCAATTTCCTGAGAAGATTCACCCAAACGTTTAATACGTTTTGAAGTTTCCTGAATCTGTTCACGAATCGTGTCCATACCCTCAATCGAGCGATGTACGACATCCGCACCGTTTGCAGCAATTTGTACTGAACGCTCTGCTACCACCGCTGATTCATCGGCGTTGGCAGATACCTGGTCAATCGACAATGCCATTTCGTTAATCGCTGCAGAAGCACCGGCAATTTCTTGTGCCTGATGTTCAGATGCTTCAGCTAACTGGTTGGTAATGCTTTGTGTAGTTGCAGTATATTGCGCAACTTCTTGAGAAGTTTCAGTAATACGCGATACCAGATCACGTAACTGGTCGATCGCAAAGTTAATCGAGTCGGCAATCGCACCGGTAAAGTCTTCAGATACGGTTGCATATGAACGCAAGTCACCATCTGCAAGATCGGCGATCTCATCCAGTAAACGTAAAATCGCATTCTGGTTACGGTCATATTCTTCTTGTAAACGGCCTACACGCTGCTTATCCGACAAGCCACGCAGAGAAAGTAACTTGAATACACACAGCAAGAAACCGACTAATAATGCGATCAGAAGGACTGCCGGAACAACCGTTTTAAGACCTGAGTTACCCGATAATTTATTCAGGTTGTCCAAAAGCACATCAGATTGAGAAAAAATAGATGCGGCTGCCTGACGAACTTTTACGATCTGTGTAGAGTTTTTCAGAATAATCGCTGATGCAGATTCCAGTACGTCATCATATTCAGCCTTGATGCCTTCCAGAGATTCACGCAGGGTTGGATCAGCAATACGCTGTACACCCAGTTCAGCAGAACCATTTAACTGTGCATTCAGATAAGAACCAAAAGTTTCGGTATCGGCACTGAAGTCATCCGCTGATTCACGTGAACCATCGTTACCTGTCAGTACCAAACTGATTGAACGTAAGATACGTTCTGCAATGAATACCTGGTTTTTGGCAATAACCACCTGGTTCGATGGCATATCTTGACGTGCCATCTGGTCGACCATCAAGTTATATTCCGCCTGAATCCCCGGAATCGCTTCACCAATCGCGATGTTGGTGTCGTATAACTGGTTAATAATCTTTTGTTGCGAGGTAATCAGATCAATACTGCTGGATACTTCTGTCCACTGTTTATCAACAGCTTGCAAAGCATCATTGTTAGAGTGAATACTTTTAACTGTCTCAAGGTTTTCAGCAAAAGCTTTTTGCGAATCAGTCAGGTTCTTCATGGCCTCAGGCGTACCCGAAGCTGTCGCTTCAGTCGCTTGGCGCGAAATCGTTTGCGAGAGGAGACGCAAATCACCCAGACTTTGAGTGAGTTCATTGGTACGTGGAACACTATAAAAAAGATACAATAAAGTGATCAGTGCGGCTAAAAGACAGCCTGCTGCTCCATAGATCAGCGGTTTTGATTTCTCACTATCACCGAAGACACGTGATAACTGATCTACTTGCGTTTGAATCTTAGCTAAAAAAGCATTACCGCCTTTGCGGCCAGTGCTCTCACCTGTATTTTTCTTTTTAAGTTTAAAGCCCATGCAGCCTCTCCCCGGTTGACGCCTTGCTTAGTTTCGAGCGCGACATTTAATTTATAAATTTTATAGATGCGTTCATAAATTTTGGATTTTGCAACAGACGACTGAATAAAAACACATGCCACTGCTGGTTGTGCTGATGGAAAAACCCCTGACAATATTCTTGTAAGTTTTTATCCAATTCAGATTTCTTCGAAAAGAAACTTTTCTTATTGAAATGTTGTATACCCAAAACTTGATCTACGACCAAACCCACATACTGGTCATTATGGTTGATACATAATACTTTTTGAGTCGGTGAAAATTGACTGCTTTGCCCTGATACGTACTGCGTCAGATCAGAAACCGATAACAGTCTTCCCCGGATATTCGCCAGACCCAACACCCATGCTTGCGTCTTGGGTACCGGCGTATATTCTGGGGGATAAATCACTTCTGATACTTCCCCCAGCGGGGCAACAAAATATTGCCCCATCATCTCAAAAGCAATGCCCGACCATCGGTTAACTTCATTGCCATTGGAAACGTAGTTTTTATTCCCCCGTTTCGCAATGCGAAGCAATTCGATAAATCCATTTGCTGCCATAGAGCTTATCCTGCATTGAGGTGCTGCTTAATTACATCTATTAATTGTTTTTCATCGACTGGTTTTGTTAGATAATCCGCTGCGCCTTGACGCTTGCCCCATACACGGTCAGTAGCCTGATCCTTAGTACTCACAATCACGATTGGAATATGTTTGGTCGTTGCACCACGTGCAATCTGGCGGGTCGCCTGAAAACCATTCACGCCCGGCATAACCACATCCATCAGGACTAGGTCCGGCAATTCTGCCTGTGCCATGGTGACGCCATCTGCGCCATTGGCTGCTTCAATCACCTCAAAGCCGTGTTTAGAAAGAATCTCTCTAAAGCGAAAAGTTTCTGTCGGTGAGTCATCCACAATTAGGATACGTGCCATGCCAATTCCCCAAAAAAATCAAATATTAAACACTAATATGGTTACGGATTGCATTTAGCAATTCATCTTTACTAAAAGGTTTGGTCAGGTATTCATCTGAACCCACGACACGACCTTTGGCCTGATCAAATAAGCCATCTTTACTTGATAGCATAATCACAGGAATATTCTGGTAATTCTGAGAGTTTTTGATTAAGGCGCAGGTTTGGTAACCATCCAGGCGCGGCATCATAATATCTACAAAAACGATATCTGGATTTGCTTCGGCAATTTTTGACAAAGCCTCAAAACCGTCTACTGCAGTAATGACCTCATAACCTTCGCGTTGAAGAAGAGTTTCCGCAGTACGACGAATGGTCTTTGAGTCATCAATAACCATAATTTTTAGATTTTGGAATTTATCGTCCATTTGTTTAACCCTTCCCATTTTAGAAACTATATGCCATAAGGCTCATAGGATTATTTTATTACGATCGATAAACATTTTTAACATAAAGTCACTTGTATTATCAATGAACATTTTCTACACAAGTAGACAAAATCATTTATTTTTAATAACAGCTTCACATTTTCTTATCGTTATTGGTTTTTTTTTGACTAACGGTAGTTTTTTATTGATAAATTTAAGTCTAATATAACAAGATTATTACTTTAAAATAAGTAATTTAGTCAACTTTAAATTCGGGGAGCCAATGATGAGTCAGTTTTTAAGAAAACTTGCTGTCATTGATAAAAATAAAATGACTGGTCAATTCATTGTTGTTGCGCTGCTATTGTTACAGGTGAGCTTAACGTGTGCGAGTAGTAACCAACTCCCACAAAAAGCCACCTGGTATCGTTATTATGACAGCAAAGGTGTGGCCAATATCAGTACTAACGTCACACCCAATCATATCCGTTATGGCTATGAAGCACTTGACCAGAATATGCAGGTCATTAAGCGAGCGCGTCCTTATAATGCCGAAGCGGATATCAGGCAAGCGCCACAACGTGCCCAACAGGCGCAGCGGATTGCCGAAGACCATAAACTCAAGCGCGCTTATAATAATAGCCAGACCGCTTTACAGAAAAAGAATGACAGCCTGGTGCAGTTAAAAAAACAGATTGATTTCCAGCAAGAACAAATGAAGCAACTGCAAAAAGATCGGGTCATGTTTGTGCGTCAGGAACGTGAATATTTACGTAAAGGTAAAACCCCACCGGCACACCTGAAAACAACATTAGACAATAACCAGAAAAATCTCGTTTCCCAGAAAGAAAATATTCAATCTTTACAAAGTCGCTATCGAAATCTGGAAGCAGAATACGACAAAATTATCGCCCGTTTAAAAGCACTTGAATAAATACAAATAGCTGGCCGTGGTTTTGATCCATAGCACGCTAAAAGGACTCATATGCAAACTGCACCGCATTCTCATGATTTAAATATGCCTTCCCCGCGCTCTATCCTGATCATGAGTGCACTTTGCTTAAATATGTTTTTAGTGGCTTGTGATAAAAATGAACCCGTCCAGCAAACCGAAATACCCAAATCCATTGAAGTCATTCCTCAAGATCTAGTTGCAGTTCAATCTGGCAATTCAGTTCAAAAAACTGCATTCACCGGCACCATTCGTGCAGTCAATCAAAGCAGCATACAAGCACAGGTCTCTGCTACTGCCACCAGCGTAAACGCGCAGGTAGGTCAAACAGTTGTCAAGGAACAAGTGCTGGTACGCCTGAATAATCAGGACAATGCAGCCCGTCTGGCACAGGCACGTGCGAATCTGGCCTCAACTCAAGCGCAAGCCAATCAGGCCCGCAATATGATGCAGCGTAAAAAGCGCCTGCTCGATCAGGGTTTTATTTCAAAAGTAGAATATGAACAAAGTCAGGTGGACTATCAGGCACAGCTGGAAAATGTTCGTGCCCAGCAAGCCAATGTTGATATTGCCCAGAAAGCAGATCGTGATGGCATCATGACCAGCCCGATCAGTGGCGTGATTACCCAACGTCAGGTCGAACCGGGTCAAACCGTGGCGATTGGACAAACCCTGTTTGAAATTGTCGATCCAAAACGATTGGAAATTCAGGCACGCGTACCCAGTGATCTGCAATCAGACTTAAGACTGGGCAGTCAAGTCGAATACAGCATTCAAGGGAATCCAAATCGGCTCACTGCCGTAATTAGCCGGATTTCCCCAATTGCAGATCAGGCCAGTCGTCAGATCGAATTCTTTGCCAAGCCGAATGAAACCATTCCCTCGCTAAGTATCGGCTCCTTTGTCGAAGGCAACATTCTGAGTCCACAACAGATTTCTGGCCAGCTGATTCCATTAGATACTGTTCAAGACATTCAGAATAAACCTTATGTCTGGGTAATTCGCCAGAATAAAATTATCAAGGTCAACATACAGGTTTTGGAACAGCGTTATAGCGATAACATTGCTGTGGTTCAAGGACTGGAAAATGGTGATCAGGTCAGCCGGGTGAAGTTTAGCGAAGCTGATCTGCAAAAAACTGTCACCCTTCGCGCCAACTAAAGCCATTCACACAGGATCATTGATATGTGGTTTACCCGAATTAGTGTGAAGTATCCGGTTTTTACCATCATGATGATGTTCTGCCTGATGGTGCTGGGGCTGGCTTCATGGCAGCGGATGGGCGTTGAAGAATTCCCTGATGTCGATTTCCCTTTTGTGGTGATTTATACCAACTATCCGGGTGCTTCTCCGGAAACGGTTGAATCGGAAATTACCAAAAAACTTGAAGATCAGATCAATACCATTTCCGGTTTAAAACAGGTCATTTCCCAGTCCAGTGAAGGCCTGTCCATCATCACCACTGAATTTAATCTGGATGTGACATCTACCACAGCAGCTCAGGACGTGCGGGATAAAATCGCTTCTGTAACTGCTGAATTTCGTGATGAGATTCAGGAGCCGATTGTCGAACGTTATGACCCGACGGCGAATGCGGTGATGTCGATCGTATTTGAATCCGACAATATGGATGTAAAAGCGCTCAGTTCTTATCTGGATCAGCGGATTGTGCCACAACTGCGCACAGTCCCTGGGGTGGGAACGGTCAATCTGCTTGGTGATGCGCAGCGCCAGATTCGGATTCAGGTGGAACCGCAAAAACTGCAAGCCTTTGGCATTGGTGTAGATAGCGTGATCAATACCTTAAAGGCCGAAAATATTGAAGTCCCGGGGGGGACGCTTAAATCGGGTAATTCGGAACTGGTCATTGAAATCAATTCCAAAGTGCTGCATCCCCTTGCTTTTGGCGATCTGGTCATTGCCAATAAAAACGGCATACCAATTTTCCTCAGACAAGTGGCTAATATTCAAGACAGTCAGGCAGAGCTGGAATCCGCAGCTTTTCTGAATGGCAAAACTGCAGTAGCGATTGATATTTTGCGTAGTTCAGATGCAAACGTCATCGAAGTAGTAGACAAGAGCTACGCAACTTTAGAAAGTATTGAGGCGCAGCTTCCACAAGGCACTACTTTACAAGTAGTGGTAGATTCCTCCAAAAGTATCCGCGGCACCATTGGCGATGTAGCCCGCACCATTATTGAAGGTGCGGTACTGGCCGTGCTGATAGTCCTACTTTTTCTGGGTTCTTTCCGTTCAACTGTGATTACCGGTTTGACTCTGCCCATTGCACTCTTGGGCACGCTGACCTTTATCTGGGCCTTTGGCTTTAGCATCAATATGATGACTTTGCTGGCGCTGTCCTTGAGTATTGGTCTGTTGATCGATGATGCGATTGTGGTGCGTGAAAATATTGTCCGGCATGCCGATATGGGCAAAGATCATGTCACTGCCGCGCTCGATGGCACCAAAGAAATTGGTTTAGCCGTACTGGCCACGACATTGACCATTGTTGCCGTATTCCTGCCTGTTGCCTTTATGGGCGGAATTATTGGCCGTTTCTTCTACCAGTTCGGGGTCACGGTAAGTATGGCCGTTCTGATCTCGATGTTTGTCAGCTTTACCCTGGACCCGATGCTCTCAGCACATTGGGCAGAAAAGAAAAAAGATCCAAACAAAAAACCAGGTCGGGTGAAACATTTCTTTAGCTGGATCTCCGGCAAGCTGGACAATCTAAGCCATGTCTATGAAAAATTATTAAAACTGGCCTTGCGCTTCAGATTGATTACCTTAATGATTGCTGCGGCTTCATTATTTGGTGCTTTGGGTTTATCCAAGCTGATTGGTACAGAATTTGTACCGGTTCCGGATAAAGGCGAAATCCGGATCAAGTTTGAAACACCGGTCGATTCATCGCTTGAATATTCACAAGCCAAACTGCAGCAGGTGGATCAGATTATTCGTCAGCATCCGGATGTCAAAGCCACTTATGGGGTGATTAATGGCGCAACTGACCGCGGTAAAAACCATGTCAGTTTACGGGTGACTGTAACGCCGCGTACCGAACGTGAAAAGACCCTGAATGACCTGAATAATGAATTCCGCCAGCGTCTACAATCGGTTGCAGGAATCAGCATTACCTCGGTGGCATCCGCCGATGAAACCGTTTCTGGTGGCCAGAAGCCAATCATGATTTCGATCAAAGGCCCGGATCTGGATGAACTGCAAAAAATTTCTGATCGCTTTATGACGGAAATGGCGAAAATTAATGGCATTGTCGATCTGGAAACTTCATTAAAAGAACCCAAGCCAACTCTTGATGTACAGATTAATCGCGTCTTGGCCAGTGATTTAGGTTTATCAGTCAATCAGATTGCCAATGTAGTGCGTCCGCTGATTGCCGGTGATGATGTCACGACCTGGCAGGATGAAAAAGGTGAAACCTATGATGTGAATCTGCGCCTGACCGAAGACCAGCGCAGCTTGCCTAGCGATTTACAGAATATGTATATCACCTCAAATAAAACCGATGCCAATAATCAACCAATTCTGGTTCCGCTTTCGAGCGTGGCCAAATTTGAAGAAAAACTCGGTGCCTCGCAGATTAATCGACGTGATCTGGCACGTGAAGTTCTGGTCGAGGCCAATACTTCAGGACGTCCTGCAGGCGACATCGGGATGGATATCAGCCGCTTGCAAGAAAATTTCGATATGCCACCGGGTTATAGTTTCGACACTCAAGGCTCCAATGCCGACATGGCAGAATCCGCAGGTTATGCACTGACTGCGATTACCCTGTCGATTGTCTTTATCTATATTGTGCTCGGTTCGCAGTTCAACAGTTTTATTCATCCTGCAGCAATTATGGCCTCACTGCCATTGTCGCTGATTGGCGTGTTTCTGGCCTTATTCCTGTTTAATTCCACCATGAATCTATTTTCGATTATCGGCATTATCATGCTGATGGGGCTGGTGACCAAGAATGCGATTCTGCTGATCGACTTCATCAAGAAGGCCATGGACCGCGGTGAAGACCGTTATGATGCAATTATTGCCGCTGGTAAAACCCGTTTGCGTCCTATTCTGATGACCACCAGTGCCATGGTCATGGGCATGGTGCCACTTTCCCTAGGGCTAGGTGAAGGTGGCGAACAAAGTGCACCGATGGCGCATGCGGTGATTGGTGGCGTGATTACCTCTACCCTGCTGACCTTGGTGGTGGTGCCGGTGATCTTTACTTACCTGGATGACTTTAAGAATTTTATACTGCGTCAGGCACGTAAAATCATGGCATAATTTAATGCAATACAATGAGGTGACATTCCCAAATGCTCACCTCATTTTTTATTGTATAATCCCTGCTTTAACGCTTAATTTTTTAGGACAGTTTCCATGCGCGCGAGTCGCTTTTTATTTGCAACGTTAAGAGAAACCCCGAACGATGCTGAGGTTATTTCCCATCAGCTGATGCTTCGTGCCGGTATGATTCGTAAGTTGGCTTCAGGTCTATACACCTGGTTGCCGATGGGCGTTCGCGTATTAAATAAAGTTGAAGCGATCGTTCGCGAAGAAATGGATAAAGTCGGTTCACTTCAGGTCTATATGCCGGTGACTCAACCTGCATCTTTATGGGAAGAATCAAGTCGTTATGTACAATACGGTCCTGAACTTTTACGCTTCAACGACCGCCATGGCAACCCATTTGTTTTGGGCCCAACGCATGAAGAAGTGATCACTGATCTTGCACGTAACGAATTAAAAAGCTACAAGCAATTGCCTGCAAACTTTTACCAAGTACAAACCAAATTCCGTGACGAAATTCGTCCACGTTTTGGCGTAATGCGTTCACGTGAATTCATCATGAAAGATGCCTACTCTTTCCATGCCAATCAGGAATCACTGCAACAAACTTACGACGACATGTATGCAGCCTACTGCAAAATCTTCACCCGTCTTGGTTTAGATTTCCGTCCAGTACAAGCAGATACTGGCTCAATCGGTGGTTCAGGTTCTCACGAATTCCACGTGCTGGCTTCAAGCGGTGAAGATGATATCGCCTTCTCGACTGAATCTGACTATGCAGCCAATATTGAAATGGCAGAAGCAGTACTTGTCGGTGAGCGTGCGGCACCTACACAAGAACTCAAACTGGTAGATACACCAAATCAAAAAACCATTGCAGATGTATCAGCATTCTTGGGTACCAATCCTGCTCATTCAGTAAAAGCCTTATTGGTTCAAGGTGTTGCGACTGAAGAAGGTCAAGATGTACCTGTGGTTGCATTATTCCTTCGTGGCGATCACGAACTGAATGAAATTAAAGCTGAAAAACATCCTTTAATTGCTGCGCCTTTGACATTTGCTACTGAAGAACAACTTCAAGCACTTGGCTTAACTGCTGGCTTTGTCGGTCCTCAAGGTCTGGTCGAAAAAGGTATCACCGTCATTGTTGATCGTGCAGCATCGGTATTGTCTGACTTTGTTGCAGGTGCAAATGCAGCAGATCAACACGCAACAGGTGTAAACTGGGAACGTGATGCACAGTTCACTGAAGTTTATGACCTACGTAACGTGGTTGAAGGCGATCCATCTCCAGATGGTAAAGGTACGCTTCAAATCAAACGTGGTATTGAAGTGGGTCATATCTTCCAGTTGGGTCAAAAATATTCTGAAGCTTTGGGCTGTAAAGTCTTGGGTGAAGATGGCAAACCGTTCACTGTGACAATGGGTTGTTATGGTATTGGCGTGACGCGTGTGGTGGCTTCTGCAATCGAGCAGAACTTTGATGAGAAAGGCATTATCTGGCCAACTGCCATTGCACCGTTTGAAGTTGCCATTGTGCCGATGAATGCGCACAAATCTCCAAGAACTATGGAAGCTGCGGAAGCACTCTATGCTGAATTGCAAGCTGCAGGTTTTGACGTGTTACTCGATGACCGTAATGAACGTCCGGGCGTGAAATTCTCTGATCTTGAGCTTACAGGTATTCCACATCGTATTGTGATTGGTGAAAAAGGCTTGGATGCAGGTACTTTTGAATATAAAGGCCGCCGCGATGCTGAATCAGTAAATATTTCGAAAGAAGAATTATTGGCAAAAATTGCTAAATAATTTTGCTTTCTTATAAAAAATCCCGCGTAATGCGGGATTTTTTATAACTAAACTTAGCAGAATTTATGTCCACCAAAGCAGTTCGGTTTAAAGTTCTGGCCTTGTAAAGTTAAATTAGTAAGAGGGAAATCAAGTAGCGCAGGATTTTTAATTTCCTTTACATCAAGTGCACTTCCTAGCACACAACCAAAAACCAGACTTCCACAATCTCGCACATTAGTGGTTAAATCATGGTTAATTCCTGCAATAGTTTGCTTTAAAACAGCATCTGAAATTGGCACACTATATGAAGGTGAAATACTTCCTAAATCCACTTCATCTTCCATTGCCAGCCACCACCCTTGTTTTGCTGCGACTGCTGCACCAGGCCATAAAATGCTTTGGGATTGCAAGGAGAGTGAAGCTGGATTATTTAAATATAAAGCATGAATAAGTCCGAGATTTTGTTTAACGGTAATGTCTGTCTGTAGCCCGGTTAAGTAGCCTGTAATATCTTTATCTAATTTTAATGCTCCATCCAATAATTCTGCTTTTAATGGTCCTTTAAAATCAATACGACCTACTGTCCCTGTCCCTTTTAGTACAACTTCTTTCATTCTTGTTCCTGACACTATCGTAGCAGGAATAGCAAAAGGTGCTGTTGTAGAATTTAACTGGAAAGCATAATTGCTAGATGTGTAATGTAAATCCAGAGGTAATGGTTGACCTAATATAGTGCCTTTTACCGTGCCCTCAATATTCATTCCAGTTGCAGCATAATCCATAACACGAGGAGCGGTTGTTGCAACTCCTGATGAAGATTTTGTTTTCATATAACCACTGAAACTGTTAATACCATTTGGTGTAGCACTATTTTCTGTCCCCATTGTCAATAGACCTGAAATCTTTTCCGCACTTAAACGGAAACCTAAAACTTCACGTGTAGATGCCTGATTTGGATTTTTTATGGCAAATTGTACAAATGGATTAGTAATCAGAGCTGAAGTCGCGGCACGATCCGCGCCATTCGTAGGATTACCACTTAAGGCAATATGATCAATATCAATATCACAGCCGGTTGCACCATTAACACCGCCACACCCGAGTTGTAGCTTTTTTATATTGGCATTAATTTCCATCTCGGCTTCCAAGCCTAATTTATAAAATGAGATATTACTCTGGTCATAAGTAGCTCCTAGATTATCCATCTGGTTAAATCCAGACTGAACCTCCATTGACAATAAAGCCTGCCCATTGACTTCTGAGAGCTCTTGGTCTTCCAATGAGGTTAATGCAGATACCTGGCCACTTAGGCCCATCATAGCTACCACTAGACTTTTTAATATTATTTTTTTCATTTTTCTCATCCTGATTTTTAGCGTGGTGTGATTCCCATCGTGCTACGAATGGTTCCACCAGTCAGTGCAATACTTGCCATGTTTTGCATATTGCCATTGGTCGCCATGGCAAAATTGGTTTTAAATGGTGTTGCAATATTATTTTCATAATTGAGTTTGACCTGATTATCCAAAGTCACTGTATCTGCACTAACACGAACTTTTGCTTTGACACCCAAATGACCTTCCATCCGGTTAAAGTTAATTGACGAAGTTTTTAATACCCCCGTTGAGTCAATATCTTCATTGGCAATACTAAAATAGCTGCCCAAATTATCTTTGTTTGCAGTTTCTTCTGCGGTAAGGGGTCTAAACTTAAAGTTTGCATCAAATGACAGGAAGTTGGTATCTGGTGAACCGCTGGTTGGGTCTATACCAGGAATAATCAGGAGCTCACCATTTCCATCAAGTTTAAAAGCAATATTCGTCAGGACATCATCACGTTTAGAAAAATTATCGTGAGGCACATAGCTCCCGCATTTAGCGATCGATGCATTGGTACAATTATATTTAGATCCTGGTAATTGACCAATCGCAAGCTCAGCTTTGGCTCCAATCAGCAGCTTATCAGCGCGAATATAAATACCTTCATCTTTATAACTAATAATCCCTTCTGACTTGATCAAAGCATCGATATTCCTAAAACCAGCATAATAGTTAACAGCCTCACCATGATCGCCATTCTTGCCATCAATCAATATAATCGAGGTTGTGCTTGGTAAACCGGTTTTCTTGTCAATTCCATAGCCTTCTGTAGATGCCATAATGTTATACGCAATTGCTTGCTTATTGTTTGTTCCATAAGTCGTTCCAGACAAGGCAACATTGGCATTTAAATTATAAATAGGAATACCGATTCCCCATGAACCACCATCGCCACCAATTTCCGCCAAAGAGTTATCTGATATGAAACGTGCTTTAGCAGCAATGGACTGAAAATCCATTCCACGTACGGTGATATAGGCAAAATCCTCTCCATTCGTGGCGGTACTAAGTGTCTGTTTAAGTACAGTGCTACTACTACCTAAAGTCTTTTGCATATTTTCATTGATTATGAAATCGAGACTTTTTGCAGTAATGGTATTTATATATATATTCCCAAAGTCGATATAAGCATTTTTACCGTGTAAGGAACCGTCAGCATTACGTGTAGTCAATGGTCTGAGATTGGAAAATTGCACAGCATGGCTTCCCTTCCCGGTATGACCAATCTCAAGTGTTGTAGGTGCCATAGTTGCTGAAAGCCCGGTACTATTAGTACCTGTAAAATCTGCAGACAAGCCTAGATTCAACCCACTTTCTCCGACCAGGCCACTGTAACCTGTTGCAGCTTTGTCCTGACGTTCTAGTACACCATTCACCTTGTTACTAACATCAAAAGTACCTATCTGGGTTTGATCTGCACTCATGGATAATCTTGCGTTAGTGACTGCACCCGAAGCTCCTAAACGCATAATATTTTTGCGTTCATTATTTGGCGTATTATAACGCAGGTCAATATTAACCCCTGGATTGGTCGGATTAACCCGGCCAGCCGCGATATCAGTAATATCTTCAGCACGCTTTAGATCCACATAATGATCTTGACTGCCATTTCGTGTGGTGAGTACCACGCCTTCATCCGGGTCAATGTACATATATCCTTGACCCGCGAAGTTAAAGTTAAAGTCATTCAAAATCAGACTATTTTCGCCTAATTTATGACTAATCGTGGCATTTTTAAGTTGAAAATCGATACTGGCAATTGAATCTTTATTAAATAGACCTGCACTGGTTTGTAATAGCACACTAAGCGGTGTAGAGGTACTAATCCCTAATGCACCCAAAGTTTGATTAGATTGAGTACCCGTAGTCCGAATACTATTCGCAGATTGACTACATGGATTGGTCGTACAGGCGATCTTTACCAATTTTAAATCTGCAGTGGCTTGAAACGGTGAAACACTTGCAGCTAGCCGAAGTCCTGCCCCTTGTGAAGTGGCACCTACATCTATTTCAAGTTGACTAATGATTGGTTTATTATCTTTTCCAATAATCTCAACATTATGTAGACCTAAACCCATTTTAGTGTTGGCAGTTGGATTTGGATCATACCAATTGGCTTGAGCAATATTGGCTTTAGAAATTTCATGAGTAATCACCATACCATCTTGTCCAGTGACTTCACTCAATTCTTGCTCTTCAATAGTTTCAAGTGCATAACCTTGTTGTATAAGACACATGCATACCGTTAGCAATTTCAACTTTATTATTGTTTTTTTCATTTTTATATCCTTATGCTGTACTTGACGTTGTTACTAACAACGACTTTGTGCTCCACCTGTACAGTTATAACCAAATATTTTCAAATTGCCTGACGTATGCAGATTTCCATGAACGTTCAACCCCATAAATCCTTTTTCAGCACCTTTATCAAATGAAGGAACATCTTGGGGCGCGGTTGTATAAGTTCCATCGGCATTATAGGTACGCCCTGTATACGTACTATAAACACCTGTATTGGCATAACCTTCCAAGGCGCCAGCACCTGTACCCGTTTCAATGGAAACTGTATTAAAGCCTAAATTACGGATCTTTAAAGGCTGGTGATCATAAAAGGTAATTTGCATCGCCGTTTGTGGTTCATTACGATGATTAATGATGGTTGTTCCATCGATCGAAAACTTATCAATCTGAATCGTGCCTTGAATGCCTTTAAAGACTAACCACTTTTTATTTCCATTGGCATCGACATGGTTATTCGGCGCTATTGCCAGACGGCAAAATTGTTTTGTTGCTCCACAAGCGGTGGGATCTAGAACATAAAATACTTCTAGCGGGTTGCCACTTCCATCAAGCCGAGAAATTTTATCTTTACTTAAATCTGTCGCATAAACATGGTTTAAAGATAAAGTCCAGTTAAGATCAGCTCCACCCTGCCCCACTGTATTGGTTAGTGCTTGCTGATCAAGGGCTTCCAATCCGGCAAGACTGGCCATAGAAGTACATAATAATGCACAGAGTGTTACTAATTTGGACATTCTTATACTCCCTTAAAGACCAGTTGTTCTAATTTTCAGATGCTGAATCAGGACACCATCAATGACAGCAGATCCAAAATTCTTACTTACACCCTCAGTATTTTTAAATACGATTCCTGTTGAATTCACACCATCCTTGGCACGCAGCATATTTGTTCCTGAGATACGCTCTGTAGTCCCTATTGAGATACTACTGTGAGTCGCATTACGCCCTTGATAAAGTGCGGTGGTATCTGACACATTATTTTTAATCGGTGTACCACAACTATAGACATTACAGGTCGAACCCTTTAAATCTGTTGTACCCAATCCGCCCCCATAATTTTGATAAATTTGATTATAAATAGCAGGAATATTGGGAATACGTGTCACTTCTAAAATAATATTATTGCCTTCTGAACCGACAACGAAAGGCTGGTACATATTACCAAGCACCAAGTTAATATTTGGACTATAGAGATATAAGCCCTCAGAATCATGAAATATAGGAGCATCACTTCCATTCAAGGCCGGGGTCGGGACATTGCCATCAAGCGCATCTGTTTTTGCTGCGGTACTGAGACGAATACCTTTACTGTTAAGATTACTATCGCTACTGCTTAGAGTTTCTGGTCGATCATTGGTATTCAGACGAACAATACTCGCCATACCTAATGTTTGGCTGTAATTCTTATTGTCAGATTCTAAGGTTTGAAATAACCGAACTTGCGAGCCATTAAAACTCAGACCATTGGCAACAAATTGGGTTCTTAATCGGTAATCCGTATCAAGTCCTGATATTGGCCCACCTGTTATAGGATCTACAGCATTAGAGGAATTAAGCTTACGTGCAAAAATATCACTCCAGAAGCCCAGCTTGATATTATTATCACTTTCGACCCCTGTAATTGGACTTAATGGGGCTTCCAAAGCAATATAGCCTACATCTTTAGCAGCGTCCTTAAACTGTTTGACGTTTTCAGTTCCTGCCCGAAATAACCAGGGATTATCTGCTGATCCCCAGCTGAAACCCTGATTACTGTATCGTGTGCTTAAAGAACCATCGCTTTTCGATAATGCCAGACCATAAATAAATACATCGGCTTTAGTTCTTAAAGTGCTCACAGAGCTTTTAGCAGCTTCAGTTTTAGCAGCCTGATCTGCTCTAGCAATGATTTCAGCCATAGCAGCACTATCTGCATCTTTCATCATTCCGGCTAGAGCAGCTTCCAATTTTTTGTTGTATTCTGCTTTAACTAGTTCAATAATTCTTGCATCTACAATTGCTCCAATAATATTCTGCCTATCAACCGCCGTACTCCATTCAGTATTTGGAATCTGCTGATTAGCATTTTGCCCATATAGAAATTGAATCATTTCAAGGGTATTTAAATTTGCATATTCATCAGACTTATTTGGTCGCAGTGGCGTTAATTCATATTCTGTTGTGCCATCATGCTTGATATCATAATCAATACCTGGTGAGGTATTACCTGCACCATTATAATAATCATCACGACGTTGGTCATAATAGGCTTTCATAAAGTCTGTATTATAATAATAATCAACTAATTCTTGCTTAAATGCGTCCCGGTTAGCTTGTGTGTCATAAGTATTCTTAATCGTATTATAGTTATCATTATAAAAATCAGTTTTTAAGGTATCAAAGGCTTGCTGATACTCAGTTGCATAATTCTGCGTTCTTTCAACATGAAAAGCATTATCATATGTAGATTTATAAACTTTGTCGTATACACGCTGCCCAAGTTGGTTGTAATTCTCACCCGTCGGGATAATACGAATAAAGCCTGTATCTGCTTGTCCGGGGTTTTCAATGCCTCTGGCATAACTAGAACTAGCAGAAAGATCTTTAGGACCTTGAAACACCATTTTAAAATCATCAAGTACCAGCGCAACACCCTCACCGGTGGTGTCAGAAAGAGAAGAATCTGATAATTCCTGCATCGCATGTGCAGAAGGCAACAGGCTGAAACCGATTGTCATCGCCAAATAACTTTTGCGAAATTTAAATATATCTTTTATCTGAGCCATCTCACTCTTTCCTTTTTATTCGATGCTCCGCACCTTATGCTTCAGCTTCCCAGCCGCCAATCTTTGATTTTTTATAATGCATCGCATCTTTTTTATGGTTATGCGGAATCCATTATGCTGATTTTTGATACAGATGCCAAAGCCAATTAGGCGAAAAATAGCAGTTTCCGATGAATGAAAATCTCAAAAAAATAAACGGGACATAAAGTCCCGTCATTCAATATTTTAAAACAATTAGGTCTTCGGCAAAGTAACGCCTGTCTGACCTTGATATTTACCACCACGATCTTTATATGAGGTTTCACAGACTTCATCAGATTCAAAAAACAGCATCTGCGCTACACCTTCACCTGCATAAATACGCGCAGGAAGATTGGTAGTATTTGAAAACTCTAAAGTGACGTGTCCTTCCCACTCTGGCTCAAGCGGAGTCACGTTAACAATGATGCCACAACGCGCATAAGTAGACTTGCCCAAGCACACGGTCAAGACATTACGTGGAATGCGGAAATATTCGATAGTACGCGCCAAAGCAAACGAGTTAGGCGGAATGATACAGACATCCGACTCGATATCAATAAAGCTGCGTTCATCAAAGTTCTTCGGATCGACAATTGCAGAATGCACATTGGTGAATACTTTAAATTCACGTGCACAACGCACGTCATAACCATAGCTGGATACGCCATACGAAATCAGCTTTTGACCATTTTCATCCAAACGTACCTGGTTTTCTGCATACGGTTCAATCATGCCGTGTTTTTGGCTCATTTCGCGAATCCAACGATCAGACTTAATTGCCATTGATATAATCCAAAAATCTTAAGAACAAGTTATTGAGACGTACTTTAACTGAAATTGACACTAATGAAAATAAGTGAAAGGCTTAGAGCTAAAGTTGCCAAAAAATTGCTGATTGAGATCAGCTTATAAACTTAAAAGTGCAGAATAGCTTAAAGGAATGGAAAAGCTCATTAATACCAGCGAAGCCGTTTTCTGCAGGTTTTTCTGATTGAGCCAGCGACTGTTTTTTCTGGCCAGGATTGAACCCAGAAAAGTCCAGAAGAATGCAATCGGGATCAACAGAAGCAAGAAAACCAGCATATGAGTCACATAATGTTGGCCGCTTTTCCAGACAATGACAGGAAAGATCGCTGAGGCAAATAAAAGTGCTTTAGGATTAAGCAAGGTTGCCAAAAATAATTCTCGTGCGCGAATCGAGACATTTTCAAGATTTTCGCTTATTTCTGCAGTCCGCCATAATTTCACAGCGAGAAATAGAATATAGCCAGCACTAAAAAGTTTGAGAATGGTCGGTAAAAGCGGAAGATGAACGGAAATTTTTCCGATCAGAATGCCCCATAAGCTAATGGCAATCAGATAACCAAAGGCTTCCGCAGGAATTAAACGAAATGTTTTTTTAAATCCGACCTGAATGCCTGAAGATGCCAATAAGGTATTGGTTGGGCCTGGTGTTAAAAGAATGGTTGCCACTAAACCAATAAAAAACCATGAAATCATAGTTTGACCTCGCTCTAATCCGAGTAGCATAGAAGAATTCGGTCAGTGCTGCAAAAAAATAATTGTAAGAGAACATATGATCTAAAATTTAAATTTATTTATTTTAATTAATTCAAATTTTTATATAAGCTTTCAGGATAAACACCCGATAGTCATTTCAGTCAATTTCGATCATTTAAATCGAGCTAATTTTAAAAATAAGAAATAAAAAGCCCTAGCTTTTAGCTAAGGCTTAAATATGTGAATTGTCTATAGAGTTAGAAAATTCGGCTATGGTCTTTTTCTGCTTTGGGTAGCTGTGCGGCAATTTTCTCTGCAATCAGCATATAGCTTTCTGCAGCAGCATCTCCCGCGATCACTGACGGCGTTCCAGCATCGGCATTTTCACGAATTTTAGCATCCAAAGGTAAACGACCCAATAATGGGACTTGATATTGCTCAGACAGTTTATCGCCACCGCCTGTACCAAAAATCTGTTCCTCAAAACCACAATTTGAGCAGATATGGGTCGACATGTTTTCAATCACGCCCATGATCGGAATCTGCACGCGGTTAAACAATTCAATGCCTTTGGTCGCATCCAGCAAGGCCACGTTTTGTGGCGTTGTCACAATTACTGCGCCCGTTACCGGAATACGCTGCGCGAGAGTTAACTGGATATCACCTGTGCCAGGTGGCATATCAATCATCAGCACATCAAGGTCTGGCCATAGGGTCTGATTGAATAACTGCATTAATGCACCCGTGGCTTTTGGACCACGCCAGGCGACTGGAGTATTGTGATCTCCAGTTAAATGGCCAATTGATAATACCGCCATCCCATAGGCTTCGATAGGGACAAACTGCTCTGCTTCGATCATTGGCGTTTTGCCGGCATTGCCGAGCATAGTCGGAATACTTGGGCCGTAAATATCGGCATCTAGTACGCCTACGCGCAGGCCTAATTTCTGTAGAGCCAAAGCCAGATTTACAGTCGTGGTCGATTTACCTACGCCACCTTTACCAGATGACACCAGAATCACATTTTGAATCCTTGGGTGTTTTGGAACATCACGCTGTTGCGGCGCAGCTTTTTGAATAGGTGGATTATTTGGATCAGCTTCTTCTGTTTTTGCAGGCTGTGCCGACGCATCAACCACAGGGGGAAGATTGGATTTTGCTTCCGCTTTAGGCTCGCTTGAACAGTTTTCACCTTCAGCATGGTTATGCCCGCAACCCCCTTCTTTCTTATGTCCAGTTTTCTGCTGAATCACATGCATATTCAGTTCTTGAATACCACATTTTTGCAAAGCTTCCGCCAGTTCATCATGAATCTGTTGCAGCTGCGCTTTTTCTTCTGGATAGGTATTCAAAGTGATTTGCAGAATCTCACCCTGTACATTGACCTGCGTAATACGATCTTTCAAGGCATTGCTGGAATTTGGCAAGATATAGTTTTGCAGTACGTTTTGCACAGCTTCTTCGTTCACCTCCTTGGAAGGCGAAAAAACCGATTTAAGCGAAGAAAGCCAAGACATAGGTTACTCCAAAAATGTAGATCGACATCTGAATCGCTTAGTTTAACGGGGTTTTAGGCGAAGGTTAAGCACTGTATTGGAGAAGATGAAACAGATATCTTCAATTTCCAACCATTTTACTCGGTTTTGTGAAATATTTTATGGAATCTTGGTGAATAGAAATAATGAAAGAAAAGAGAGATGGACTATTTTGATGTAATAAATTTTTTTTATTTATCTCGAGCGTGTTAAGCCACTTTAACCTTCTGTGATTAAAGTGGCTTAACGATCACAGACTATTTATGATTTTTATTGTTTTCAGATTTGTCCTGTTGATCCTTGGTATTTTTATCCTGATCTTGTTTCGATTCATCCTTTTTGGACTGAGAGTTGCTTTCTGAATCTGTATCTTTGGCATCTTGCTGCTGATCAGAATCACCTTCCTTCGATTGATTATCCTTCATTTTATTCATCGTATCAGTTGCCATCTGTTTCAGCTCAGCGAACTTAACCGAGGCTTCGCTGAATAAGTCTGTGATTTTCTGTCTGGTATCTTCAAACTTATGCATGGCTTCATCTTTTAAATTTGCCATACCTGCCTGCTGATCGGTCTGACCATCTTTAGCATTTTGTTTATCTGACTTGTTAGATGATTTATCTTGAGATGTATGATCCGCTTTGGCCTTTTTTGCATCATCTGAACCTTGCTCAGCATTTTGCTGGTTGTCAGATTTGCCATGTTTCAGCTCATTCAGAAGCTTTTCACCTTTTTGCAATAGCTCTTCACCGATCGCTATCGCCTTGGCTTTTAAGTCATCCATCTTAAAGCTTTCAGTTTTTTTATCGGACTGGTTCTCTTGAGAACTGTCTTTTTGCGCTGATTGCTCAGCATTTGCATCTTTGCCGTTGTGCTGGGTATCAGACTTCTGATCAGCATGGGTCTGGGCACTTTGCCCGTTCTTATGTTCCTGATTATGCTGTTTATCCAGCTCGTTTTGCTTTTGCTCTTTTGCAAGCTGATCATTCAATTCGCGTGCATGTTGTTCTTTATCTTGATTTTGCTTCGACGTATTGTTTTGGTTCTGCTGAGTCATGAGGTACCCTCCTTAGGCATATCATATAAACAATCAGCCATTTTTTAGCACAAAGCATCACGCGAATCGGGCGAAGTAAGCAAACTGCAACAAAGCCTGTACATGTTGTTGCTATTGTTTGCAGGATGTAGCATGAGCTGAGTCAAATCCGTATTGAAAATCTCTATGCTAAAGATGATGCGGGCTTTTGTATTCGGGCTGTCCAAGTCCATCTATTCGCAGGGTTTCAGCAAAGCATTTCTTTGTAATCCCCTCGGCATCATGTAAAATTATGGCCCATTGCATAATGAATACGAATGAGAGAGTGAATCCGTGCGTAAAATTTTAGTCACCAATGCCCTTCCTTACGCCAATGGCCCGATTCATATGGGTCACTTACTTGGCTATATCCAAGCAGATATTTGGGTACGTGCCATGCGTGCGATGGGTCATGATGTGACTTATGTCTGTGCGGATGATGCTCACGGAACCGCGATCATGCTACGTGCCGAAGCGAATGGCATTTCACCTGAAGCGCAAATTGCCAATGTGCAAAAAGAACACATTCGTGACTTTGACGGTTTCGGTGTGCATTTCGATCATTATGATTCTACACATAGCGATACCAACCGTGCCCGTGCGTCAGAAATCTATGTGAAAAACCGTGATGCGGGCAATATTGCAGTTCGTCCGGTGACCCAGCTTTTTGATCCTGAAAAAGGCATGTTCCTGTCAGACCGTTTCATTAAAGGCACCTGTCCTAAATGTAAGGCGGAAGATCAGTACGGCGACTCATGTGAAGTCTGCGGTGCAACTTATAATGCGACAGAGTTGTTGAATCCGCATTCCACTTTAAGTGGCGCAACTCCAATCGAAAAATCATCTGATCATTACTTCTTTAAATTGCCAAATTTTGGTGAATACCTGCAAAAATGGACTCGTGATGAAGGTCGCTTGCCGGTATCGATTGCCAACAAGCTGGACGAATGGTTTGAAAATGGCTTGAACGACTGGGACATCTCACGTGATGCGCCATACTTCGGTTTTGAAATTCCAGATGCGCCAAACAAATATTTCTATGTTTGGGTGGATGCGCCGATTGGTTATATGTCGAGCTTTGAAAACTACATCAAAACCAAACGTCCTGAATTGAATTTTGATGACTACTGGAAAAAAGATTCTGAAAATGAAGTCTATCACTTCATTGGCAAAGACATCGTATATTTCCATGCCCTGTTCTGGCCGGCAATGCTTGAAGGCGCTAACTACCGTACGCCATCAGGCTTATTCGTAAATGGTTTCTTGACGGTAAATGGCCAAAAGATGTCAAAATCTCGCGGCACCTTTATTAAAGCTGAAACCTATTTAGAGCATTTAAATCCTGAATATCTACGTTACTACTTTGCGTCGAAACTTTCTGACAAAGTTGAAGATTCAGACTTAAATCTGGATGACTTTGTACAAAAAGTGAATTCAGACTTAGTCGGTAAAGTCGTGAATATTGCCAGCCGTTGTGCGAAATTCATTAACACTAAATTTGATAACAAGTTAAGCACGACATGTGCTGAACCTGAATTGGTACAAAGCTTTATTGATGCAGGTAGCTCAATTGCTCAGGCTTATGAAGCACGTGAATTCTCGGCGGCAATTCGTGAAATCATGGCGCTGGCAGATAAAGCCAACCAGTATATTGATGAGAAAAAGCCTTGGGCACTTGCGAAACAGGAAGGTCAGGAACAACAAGTGCATGATGTATGCTCTGTGGGGATCAACCTGTTCCGTCAATTGGCAGTGTATTTAGCGCCTGTATTGCCAACTTTGGCTCAACAGGTTCAAGATTTCTTACAACTTGAAAGCTTCGATTTTGCTTCTCGCGAAACAATTCTAGTGGGTCATGAAATTGCATTGTTCCAACCGTTGATGCAACGTGTAGATCCAAAAGCTGTTGCTGCCATGGTGGATGCATCTAAAGATTCTTTAGCTGCTCCTGCTGCTGAACCAGCTAAAGCTGAAAAGAAAAAAGAGAAGAAGGTAGAAAAGAAACCTGAACCTAAAGTCGGTGAAGCTGAAATCATTAATATTGATGATTTTATGAAAGTTGACCTGCGTGTGGCTGAAGTTTTGGAAGCGGCTACGGTTGAAGGTTCTGACAAACTGCTTCAACTCACTTTAAACGTTGGTGAAGCTGAGCCACGTAATGTGTTCAGTGGTATTCGTGAGTTTTACCAACCTGAAGACTTAAAAGGTAAACTGGTGGTGATGGTAGCAAACCTTGCGCCACGTAAAATGCGTTTTGGGATCTCTAACGGTATGGTGCTAGCTGCGGGTAATGGCGACGGTGTTTGGGTGATTTCACCTGAATCTGGTGCTAAACCGGGTGATAAAGTGTCTTAAGATTTCCATTTTAAGCAAAGAAAGCCTCTACTGATGTAGGGGCTTTTTTATTTTACCTCTCCCTAGCCCTCTCCTTGAAGGAGAGGGAAATTCATTGTGAGGTTTAGGATTGCATTCAATCAGATGACGTAAGACATGGATGTCGCCCGTTCGTTAGGGGCACATGGACGTGCCCTCTAACGAACAAAGGGGTTTTGTTACTTTTGCCCCGACAAAAGTAAGGAATATTATTAATTAATGCTTAAATTAAAATTTTTTAAAATTATTACTTTTTCCTCATCAGATTTTCCTTTAAGAGAAAGACCTGCTTCATATATAGACATAAAATTAGTATCTATATGATTAATATCAGGAAGGTATTCATAGTTTAAAATCATCTCACACTCAGCTTTATACATTTTTTCATCAAACCAATTAAGATTTAAATTAAGCCAGTTTGTAAGTTCTAAGAAATTATCTGCTTTATTATCTCCAGCCTTTTCAAGCATATAGTTTTCAAGCGCTATAGGATAATTATTATTTTTAGCTGCAAAAATAGCGTCATAGATCATAAAAATAAGGATATTGCCTGAAAACTGAATTGGGTAATCTAAGAAATCATTTCTTAAATTATATTTAATCCTTATCTTCTTAGAATGTGCATAATATTTATGTTCTAAAAATCTTATTCGCCTACTAAATGATTCTAGAATCAGTCCCTGTATAGCATTCGTTGAATTTAAAACTAATTCTTCGAAGGTATACAAAACGATATTTGTATTTTTTGCTGCTTCAAGTGCCCCTGACTGAAAACCAACTTCAGAAATAATAAATCCCTTATCAGCTCCTATATCGTCCACTATTGTTCTTAAAGCTAATACCTTTTCTTTAGGGACTTTAGTTTTCCAATATTTTGCCTCTATAACCCATTTAATATTTGTACATAAATATTGTGAGGTGACAAAGACATCTAAATCATGATCCGTCCTTATACCTTTGATAGGTTGATTTGTTTCAGCTTTCACACCTAAACTTCTAAAATGTTGTGCAATTTTTTCCTGAAAATTAAACCATTCTTTTGTCATAACCTTATTATTCATATCAACTTTCAGTTATTTGTACATGATATCAATTGGAATATTAACCCTACACAAAAAATTATTCTCGTGATAGAAATATTCCATCCCGTTAAAACTTATAAAAAAACCTTTGAAAACTTTAAAACCCCTCCTCCTAGCCCTTGGCATAATAACCCTCACCACCCAAGCTGCTGAAACCACTATTCAAGCCCTAAAATAAGTCGCTGGCTAATCCCCTCATAAAATCCAAATATAAAAAAGCCTCTATTTCTAGAGGCTTTTTTATTGCTGGGTCACTTAGCCTTGCAACACAAATTCCCAAATCACATAACCCAGTCCAAAACCAAGTAGTGAATATAAGGTAATAATGAAAAATACAAAGCTGGCATTGTTTTTTCTTTTCCAAAAACTCATCGCGACACCCAAAGCTTGTTCGTAATACCCCATGTTAACGAGCTTTTCATAAAAAGTGAAATGTATCTAAGCATTTTATTTATAATAATATTTTCATCAAAAATAAATTCTTTACTTTCAAAAAATCAATATACAGATTCAGACTGATTTTTTAGTACAGATGCCAAATCAGCACTTCCATTTTAAAAAATGGTAAATATATTCATATTCTTTTTTGCTGGCATCCGTGCTAATACATAGAATTGACTTTAATTACATAAGAATAGCTATGAAATACTTTACTTCTTCTCTCGTCGTGTCATTGCTTGCTTTAGGTTCAATGGCGGGTATCTCTCAAACACATGCACAATCCGTTTCTAGCACCCAACAACAAAAACAGGTTCCCGGTTATTATCAACATAACTTCGGGGATTACCAAATTACTGCCCTGCTAGATGGCACCAATTATCTGTCCAAAGCCTTATTTAAAGATATTCCAGCAGCTCAAGCCGACCAGATATTGAAAAAATACTACGTCGATCAAGCTAAAGGCATCCAAACCTCCGTGAATGCCTTTCTGGTCAATACAGCCAAGGAAATGGTTCTGGTCGATAGCGGGACTTCAAGCTGTAATGGTCCACACCTAGGTTCAGTGTATTCCAATTTAAAGGCTTCAGGGCATAAACCTGAACAGGTCAATGCCATCCTGCTCACGCATTTACATCCAGACCATGTATGCGGTATAAGTAATAATAGTGTTGCCAATTTTCCCAATGCCAACATTTATGTGTCTCAAGCTGAACTGGATTTCTGGATAAATCCCACAACGGTAGAAAAATTACCAAAAGCCAAGCAGGCAGGTTTTTTGGGCACAGTCGATAAAATCAAGAAAGCCATTGCACCCTATCAGGCCAAGAATCAGCTCAAAACCTTTAAAACCGGCGATAAAATCCATGCTTTCGATGTTATCAGTTCGGCTGGACATACACCGGGGCATTTTGGTTTTAGCTTAAAATCTAAAGGTCAGCAGATGGTGTTTATTGGAGATATTGTGCACTCACATACGCTGCAGTTTGATCGCCCACAGACCGGCGTTGACTTTGATGTCGATCCGAAAAAGGCGATCGAAACCCGCTTAAAATATTTTGCTGAATATGCGAAAAATGGTCAGACGGTAGCAGCACCACATTTGCCATTTCCGGGGATTGGACATATTTATTCTAAAGACAATAAAAGCTATCAATGGATTCCGGTACATTTTAAAGATTAATTGAATACTTCAATAATTTTATCTAAGCATGAAACCCTAATTTTTTAGGGTTTCATTTATTTTAAATATCCTTCAGCCAGATTCCCTATGACTTGGTAAATTTAAAACTTGAATGACGCTTTGAAATTTAAAAGCAATAGTTTCGTTTATTTTTAAATTTTTTCTTAAAAATCTTTTACTTTTTACGTGCACCTTTAGCATGCTTTTTTAGCACCGCTTTTCTTACGATAAATATAAACACCTAAAAATATAATATAAATCTGAATTTTATGAACTCTCGCCATGTCTTAGTTTGGTGCAAAAAAATAGTAACGTGCTTTATATCGAGTCTTATCAATTTCAAGAAATTCTTCATCAAAATTTCCCTTGCTTAGCCCTCTTCTACAATCAATTTGCCTCTATATACTGATTTTCTTTTGTGATCCCGCGCACTAAATTGGAACGCACCATGCAAAATATAGACTTATTATTTCTTCTTCTCGGTGCAGTTCTAGTGCTTGCCATGCATGCTGGATTTGCTTTTTTAGAGCTTGGAACAGTTCGACATAAAAACCAGGTCAATGCCCTAAGTAAAATTCTAACCGACTTTGCCATCTCCGCCATCGCCTATTTTTTAGTGGGCTACTATATTGCCTACGGTCAGCACTTTTTCCATGATGCTGCAACCTTGTCTGCCGATCATGGCTACAATCTGATGCGCTGTTTTTTCCTGTTGACTTTTGCTGCAGCAATTCCAGCGATTATCTCTGGAGGGATTGCAGAGCGTGCCAAAATGCGTTCACAGGCTTTAGCGACATTATTTCTGGTTGCGCTGATCTATCCGTTTTTTGAGGGTATGATCTGGAATGGCAACCTTGGTTTTCAGGATTGGCTGACCCATGCATTTGGTGCAAGTTTTCATGATTTTGCCGGCTCAGTTGTCGTTCATGCAATGGGCGGCTGGATCGCACTGGCCGCAATAATCCTACTTGGTGCGCGTCATGGCCGTTACAAAAAAGATGGCCGGATCACCGCGCATCCTCCTTCATCAATTCCTTTTTTGGCTTTGGGTTCATGGATTCTGATTGTGGGATGGTTCGGCTTCAATGTCATGAGCGCGCAGCGGCTGGATGCCATTTCTGGACTGGTCGCTATTAACTCTTTGATGGCCATGGTCGGTGGAACAATAGCAGCCAAAGTTGCGGGGAAAGATGACCCGGGCTTCCTGCATAATGGTCCCTTAGCAGGTCTGGTGGCGATTTGTGCAGGATCAGACGTCGTTCATCCCTTGGGTGCTTTTTTTATCGGGATCAGCGCCGGCATTATTTTTGTGAAACTCTTTACCTATACCCAAAATAAACTCAAAGTGGATGATGTATTGGGGGTTTGGCCTTTGCATGGCGTTTGTGGTGCTTTTGGCGGATTAGCTGTGGGTATCTTCGGTCAGCAATGGCTTGGAGGAATGGGAGGAGTGTCTTTAATTTCACAACTCATAGGTACAGTGCTGGCGATTGTCATTGCTTTGGCGGGTGGTTTTTTGGTGTATGGCCTGCTTAAGGTTTTGATGGGTATTCGCCTGACTGAGGAAGAAGAGTTCAATGGTGCAGACTTGTCGATTCATCGTATTTCTGCTAATTCGGAAGAAAATACTTTTTAATAGACATAAAAAAAGCCTCTACGACTAGGGGCTTTTTTTATTTATAAGCAGAGCATCTAGATGAAGTAATTACTTCATACCAAAAATTAATTTTAAGCCAAGTACCGTCATAACTGCGCCTGCTGCGCGGTCAAACAAAGCCTTAAACTTCAAATAAACACGACGTGGCTTTTCCGCAGATAATGCAACTGCGACTAGTGAACACCAGCCTGCATCAATAAAGAAACATAAGACAGGCAAAACAAAATAAAAATACGTTGGAATTTCTTTGGGCAATAACGCGGTAAAAATACTGGCCAGCACAATCGCAATTTTGGGATTGGACAACTGTGTGATTAAACCAGTGGTAAAAGCACGGCGTAAAGACATCTGTTTGCTAATGGTTGTATCCGCTTCGATCGGATCTTTGGCATGTTTAATGATTTTAAACGCCAGCCAAAGTAAATATAAACCACCACAAATTTTTAAGGCCAGGTACGCTGAGGGTACAGCCAGTAAAAATGCCTGCAAACCGAGAACCGCCAGCAGACCAAAAATCGCTGCACCGAGACCAGTACCCAATGCAGTAAATAAACCATGTTTACGTGAAATGGCAATTGAATTTTTTGCCACATAAATAGAAGTTGGCCCGGGACTCATTGCGCCTAACATCAGGGCAAAAGCAATCGAACCTAAAATCCAGAATGATTCCACGAGATAACCTGACTTAAAAATTGAAGGGCTATTTTAAGCAAAAACCTGACAATTTGCTGTAAAAATTTCTGGATTTGTCATGAATTTCAACTATAGCAATTACTTAAGGTTTCAACTGATCCTGAGCACTCAAATGCTTGTCTAGCAGTTGATAATCCTGCTCATATACAGGTACGCCACCAATAATCATGGTACGGGTTTCTGTTTTAGGTTTATTCAACGCATCATCACAGCCCGACAGACTGAGCAGCATGCCGACCCACACAGCACAGGATAATATTTTCATTATTCTACCCTCCTCAGGGTTTCCTCTGTTTAGATTAGCATTGTTGTTTAAATAATCAGCGGAATATTTGTGACAATCTACAACCAATTCCATAGCTTTCAGCGAATAATGGCTTATTGAAAAACTTTGATTTTTAGCACTTCCGCTATAATGCCTCTATCATGAACTTTGCGAACTTTTATGTTTGAAACCATTGCCCAAAATATTCCAGATCAACAGATTAGTTTTCACGATATTACTTTAATAATACGTCGTCTGGATCTGGTGCATCCGCAAATCTCGGGCAACAAGTTTTTTAAACTGAAATACAATTTTCTTGAAGCCAAAAGACAGGGTTATCAACATATTCTGAGTTTTGGAGGCGCCTACTCCAATCATATTGCCGCCACTGCATTTGCCGCACAGCAGTTTGGTTTTCAGAGTGTTGGAGTGATTCGGGGTGAAGAACTGGCTGATCGACCATTGAATCCAACATTAGCCACCGCCCAGCAATTCGGGATGCAGTTGCATTTCGTCAGTCGTGATGAATATCGGCGCAAGCAACGGCCTGAGTATTTGGCCGAACTCGCTCGACACTTTCCTGAACATTATGTGATTCCTGAAGGTGGAACCAATGCTTTAGCGATTCGAGGTTGTCAGGAAATTTTAAAAGAAAATGATGCGAAATTTGATGTCATTTGCTGTGCGGTAGGCACTGGCGGAACGATTACAGGTTTGATTAAGGCTAGTTATACTCATCAAAAGGTCTTAGGATTTTCTGCACTGAAAGGTTCATTTTTAGAAGATGAAATCGCCCAACTGACGAAAAAAACCAACTGGAATATTCTCGATGATTATTGTTGTGGTGGCTATGCCAAAACCAGTGCAGCCTTGATGCAGTTTATCCGGGATTTTGAAGCCGAATTTTCAATTCCACTGGAGCAGATCTACACGGCTAAAATGCTGATGGGGATTTTTGATCTGATCGAGAAAAATTATTTTCCGGCTGGATCAAAACTGTTGGTGATTCATAGTGGTGGTCTGCAAGGCCGTAATATTTCCTTTGATTCTATAACAACTTAAGCTTGAATCGGCTGATTGTTATTTAAGGCAATTAACCCTTTGACCAAGCGGTAGATATGCCAGATAAAGACCAGAAACACAATCAGGAAACCAATCAAGATCACGGTTAATAAACCACCAACGATATAACCCAGCAAACTGATCCAGAAGGTTTTAATTTGCCAGTCGACATGACTTTCCAGCCAGGTACCGCGCATTTCATCACGCTTGATATAATTCATCACAATCGCAATAAATGGGGTAAGGCCAAGAAAGAATCCTAAAATATAAAGAATATATGTAATCAGATTATATTGTTTTAAATCTTCCACACTTGCCATTCGCTTTTCCTTGTTATTATGTTTTTAGTTTGTACAAAAACTATGCATGAGTTTTAGGCAGCTTTCAAATATTTTATGTTTAAAATCCGCTGCAAATCTGCAATCCCTGGACTGATTTTTCTGGAATAGAGAAAGCTGAAATAAAATTGTCTATAATGCTTCCCTTTTCTTCTCCTTGAGTGTGTGATGTCTTCCAAGCAATACGATGTTCTAGTCATAGGTGCCGGTGCCTCAGGTTTAATGACGGCGTATATGGCTGCGCAACGTGGGCGTAAAGTCGTGGTGGTGGAAAAAGCCAATAAGGTTGGCAAAAAAATCCTGATGTCGGGCGGTGGTAAATGTAATTTCACCAATATGGAAGTCGAACCAAGCAATTACATTTCACACAATCCACATTTTGTGATTTCAGCTTTAACGCGTTATACCAACTGGGACTTTATCGGCTTGGTATGTGAATATGGCATTGCCTATGAAGAGCGCAAACATGGGCAGCTATTTACCTTAAATGGTGCAAAAGATATCTTGTCGATGCTGCTGGCAGAATGTGACAAAACTGGGCTGGTTGATATTAAAACCAGCTGCGAAGTGAAAGCAGTGAATCCAGTCGATGATCAAGGCTTTCAGGTGGCGACCTCACTGGGATATTTTGAAGTTGAATCTGTAGTCGTCGCATCCGGTGGTTTATCGATTCCTACGCTTGGCGGTTCAGGCATTGGCTATGAGATTGCAAAACAGTTTGGACATCACGTCTATCCAACCCGTGCCGGACTGGTTCCATTTACCTTCTCTGACGGATTTAAAGAAGTGACCACGCGCTTAAGCGGTAATGCCGTAGAAGCAACTCTCTCGAATGAGCTTAATAGCTTTACCGAAGCGCTATTGTTTACCCATCGCGGTTTGAGTGGGCCAACTTCCCTGCAACTTTCCAACTACTGGAATGTCGGTCAGAGCTTTAAGGTCGATTTCTTACCGAGTGTAGATTTACTGGATTTCTTTAAAACGAAAAAACAAAGTCAGCCCAAAGTCTTGCTGCGTACACTACTGAATGAATATTTACCGAAAAGTGTGGTGGCTGAATTACAAAGTCTGATCTGGACTGAAAGCGCTGAAACTGCCATTGGTAATATCAGCGATGACAAACTGGAACAGATTGCGGCACGTCTGCATGGCTTTGAAGTGAAACCTTCAGGAACTGAAGGCTACCGTACAGCGGAGGTGACTTTGGGTGGTGTAGATACCACTGAAGTATCCTCAAAAACCATGGAAAGTAAAAAGCAGAAAGGCTTGTATTTTATTGGTGAAGTACTGGATGTTACCGGACATTTGGGCGGTTATAATTTCCAATGGGCATGGTCATCGGCACATGCCGCATCGGAATATATTTAATCAACAGATAATCTGGATTGCTACTTAACTCATTCCAGATAGTCTGTTTTAAACAGGTTGAGATTGGCCGTATTTGTTAAACGGTCAATCGCCAGCTGCATTTTTTGAGCTTCTCGCAGACATAGCGGCAAGTTATCTACTGAAGATGCCATGAATTTATGTTGCAATGCTTTCCACATATTGTTGATCTCCTTTTCTTTATATTTTTAATGCAAGAAAAATACCAAAATAATTTTAGTATTCACTTGAATATTCTATATTTTTTAAAAAATAAATTCTATTCCTAATGACTGAGCAGAATTTTATTCTCAGTTAAATTCGTCTGTCTCTGGTATTTTCTTATCCAGCTCTCGCTCAGACTGCTCGTCCTGTTTACTCTTCACAAAAACAAATCGATAGGCAGCGGTAAAAAAGCCAATCGTAATTCCTGCAATGACTAAAGGCGCCAGAACTTTGTTAGGTTTCTTGGTATTCATTCATTTTTCCTTATGACTGAACAAAATCGACCACATGAGCGTGGTCGATTTTGCTTAAAGATAACAGGTTATTTCAGGTCATCTTTTTTCTGAGTAGAACGATCAATATCCACATTCGGCTCTTTTTCTCCAGTTGAACCAAATGGATTATTGACAGGCGGATGAGTCGGATCGACTTTTAGTGAATCCGGTACGGCTTGATCCGCATCCGGATTGACCGGATCAATACCCAATGATTCATCATCCTGTGGTGCAGTAGTAAGGATTGCCGGGGTAGTATGGGATAAATCCGTACCCATAGGCGTACTCTTGTCTGAATCCTGATTTGGCACGATGCCTGCTCCTGGAGTTGAGATTGAGGAATCGCTAGTACCTGTAGCCGTTTGCGAACCGCTAAAGGACTGGCTCATTGAGCTATCGGTAGAACTCATACCCATCGCCGCACCTGTAGTACCTGACATGTCGGCTGCACTTGTACCTGTGGTCTTGCCACCTAATCCAGAAAATATGCTGTTCTCAGCTTGTTCTTTGACTGGATTGGGGTCTTTGGCCTCACGTTTGGCTTTATCGATCAAATCTGTGAGTACACGTTCTGCAGGTTGACGACCACCCAAACCAAATGCCAAGGCAAATGCCACTGCTACAGCACCCAAAGTTAGGCCAAACGCCAGGTTCACGATCGAATCGGCAATACCCATGGCACGCAGACCCATTGCCACAACCAGACCCATGATCAGGACACGAACCAGATTCGCCAACCAACGTGAACTGTTATATTCACCACGTTGTACGATATTCGCAACGATATTTGCCAGCCAGAAACCGATTACCAGAATCACCGCGCCAAGCAGAATGTTGGCACCAAAGTAAATGAACATCGCAATCAGGCCACTGATCTGTTCAAAGCCCAGACGGTTCGCTGCTTCAGACACCGCAAACAACATGGTAAACAGAACAATTAGTGAACCAACTACACTAGACAGTTTAGTCGTACCTAAAAAGCGTTGGATATCCAGTTTGGCAGGAATTTCATCAACACCTGTACCAGCAACTACTTCAACCACCAGACGTGCCACCAGTTTAGACACCACATACGCCAGAATCAGAATCAACGCAGCAGCGATGATATTTGGAATGGCATTCATGATTTCATACAGCATGGCTGTAGCAGGCTGAGAAATAGCTTCAATACCTAATGCTTCAAATGCAATGATCAGTGCCGTAATGATTACCACGGCGAAGATAAATGAACCAATCACCTGAGAAACATTCGAGTTTTTGAAGATGCCTACTTTTTCAGCATGTTGCTGTACGTTCAGACTGTTTAATAGTCCTTCAACAATACCGCGCACAATTTTCGCCAGGATATAACCGACAAAAATGATGACTGCAGCAATGAAGATGTTTGGTAAGTAACTAACAACATCGGTCAGCATATTCTGAACTGGTAACAGCAGACCGTTGAGACCCAGAATAGACAGCACGATTGGCAAGAACAGTAATAAAATTAACCAGTAAGCAATTTCACTGATGTTTTTACTAATCGGACTGACACCGACTTCAGCACTGAGTTTTTCATCGAGTTGCGTTCGGTCTAGCAGTTTTTGTAGCCCTATCTTCACCAGATTGGCCACAATCCAACCTATGAATCCGACTGCAATTGCACCTAGTAACTGCGGGATAAATAACAGGAACTGCTGGATCATATTACTGAATGGACCGCTGACACTGGTAAGATTGAGCACGTTCAGCGCACCAATCACGGCAATAATCAGAATAATCCAGAACACGACGCGGGCAATAATGCTCTCCACATTGGAGTGATGACCTGTCGCCGTATTTAAATGTGTATTGGTGCCCAGTTTCTGCAAGAGCTTTTTAATGCCTGCCGAGACCAGTAACGCAATGATCCAGCCAATTACTAATATGGCAATTGCACTAAGAATGGGATGGAACTGATCCCAATAGTACATGGCATCGAAGCCACCACGCGGGCTTCTCATATAATCATTCATGTTGTTCTACCCTCTTTGTTATTAAGCTATTTATCTGAAATCAGGGGCATCTCCCTGAAACAATCAGCCCCTTCTTTTTCCGGATTCATATTAGATTTGATGTTTTCAGGCTCAAGCCAGGTAGATGGCACTACCTTAAAACATCACCATCCATTGCAAAAAAGCCCCAGTGGTTCACTAGAGCTTTTCAGGTATTTTCAGTTATTGAGTCGCCTGTCCATCAGTCGCAGTTGCTGTTGCTTCTGTGCCATCACCCACGGTTGCTGTAGCTTCCGTTCCATCATTCATGGTGGCGGTGCCTTGTGTAGGCTCACCGACTGGAGTTGAATTATTTGGGGTAGCAGGCTGTACATTCGGATTTGGATGTCCTGCAGGAGCATCATTCGCATCTGGATTCATGTCAGCAAACATATAGAACAGTAGTGCGAGTAAAAAAATACCGACCAAAATCAAGATATAAACAGGGATACGCTTTTTCTGCGTCACGTCTGCCTGATGATTTAAAGGTGGTTTTTTATTGAAATCATCGACCATAACCATCCTCACTCTTTGTTATTCATAAGTAGATTTTTAGAATAACAAGCTGTGAATAGGGCTTCTGTGACAAAACATGGTGAGATGGTGACGGGATGTAAGTTACTAATCCATCAGAATTCTCTGCTAGATGCTACTTTAAAATAGCCGTTTGGCTGGGCTATGCTGCATGTCGACTGGGGTTTGGTGTTCATCTTTCAACTGCACCCCTGAGAGCTGTAACTCACAGGATTTACGCATCAATGCCACCAGTCGCTGGATGGCAATTGGATAGGCCAAGCCCGCAGGACGGACATTGGAAATACAGTTACGCAAGGCATCATGACAGCCCTTAAAAGCATTATAAGTGTAGTAAATTCCCATACTGTCCGGTGAGCTCAAACCTGGCCGTTCGCCAATCAGCATGACCAGCATTTTTGCCTGTAAAATTTCTGCCACTTCATCGCCTAGTGCCACACGACTGCCACGGGCAATCATTAAGGGGGCAATCTGCCAACCTTGTTCTTTGTATGCCTCCAGCAACGCTGGAATAAAATGCAAGCTGTTTTCCTCAATGGCACGTGCCGACAGCCCATCTCCTACAATGATGACCACATCCCAATGTTGCTGATGTTCGGCCCGGTATTGCCGCAACATCATTTTGGATTGTTCTGAAAGCACACGCCCAAGATCGGGACGTTTAAGATAAAGGTCCTTTTCCACAGCCTGACTTTCAATATCCAGAATGGGTAGTCCTGTTTTACTCAAACCAGCTTTTAAAGATTCAACATCAAGTGGCTTCAGTACCGCATCTTTGGCTTGCGCATGTGCCAACTGAAATTCCTGACTTGGTCGAGTCGGCAAGCTGCCCCCAGTTCGACCTAAGGCAATCCGTGCATCAGTAAAGGCTTTTAACTTCTGCCAGGGATTATCCTGCAATTGAGACTCAAATTTCACATCAGCAATTAGTTTCATAGCACTTCTTCAAGACAAGATCAGACGTGAAAATTGCTTCGGCAATTCGGTCGGCCAGTGCAACTGATTAGACTGTTGCGCCAAAATTCCCTGCTGCTCCAGCCAGTGGTCAAATTCAGGAGCTGGTTTCAGTCCTAATAACTGTCGAATATAAACAGCATCATGAAAGGATGTCGTCTGATAGTTCAGCATCACATCATCTGAACCGGGAATCCCCATGATAAAATTCAATCCGGCATTGGCAAGCAAGGTCAGCAGTATATCCATATCATCCTGATCGGCATAGGCATGATTGGTGTAGCAAATATCACAGCCCATTGGCACACCGAGCAGCTTGCCACAGAAATGATCTTCCAGCCCGGCCCGGATAATCTGCTTGCCGTTATACAGATATTCTGGCCCGATAAAGCCGACTACAGTATTGACCAGCAAGGGATTAAACTTACGCGCCACGGCGTAGGCACGCGC
This sequence comes from Acinetobacter sp. YH12226, assembly GCF_013417805.1. Taxonomy (GTDB): domain Bacteria; phylum Pseudomonadota; class Gammaproteobacteria; order Pseudomonadales; family Moraxellaceae; genus Acinetobacter. The sequence goes on from NZ_VPDG01000001.1 coordinate 345,569, forward strand.
TTCCAAAGTCTGCTGGTCCACGCCATGATGCCCATTGCTAGACAAGGCACTGCCCTGTCCGGTTTCAAAATACATGACATTTTGGCCCACGGTGCCGCGTTGCAGGCTTAGAGCGGCTTCATAACCTTCCTGTAACAGCGCCAGATTGATGCCGAAACCGGTATTGGCTTTTTCGGTTCCCGCAATAGACTGAAACATTAAATCAATCGGAACATTTTTATTGGCGAGCTGAATGCCGGAAGTGATATGGGTCAAAACACAAGATTGAGTCGGAATATCATATTCCTGAATAACGTGATCGAGTAGTTTGAGCAGCTCAGTCAAATTCTGCAGATTATCTGTAGCTGGGTTGATTCCGATGACTGCATCACCATTGCCGTACATCAGCCCATCCAGAATAGATGCAGAAATTCCCATCAAATCATCAGTCGGATGGTTCGGCTGCAAACGTGTCGACAGATGACCTTCCAGACCAATGGTATTTCTAAAACGTGTGATTACACGACATTTTTTTGCCACCAGAATCAGATCCTGATTGCGCATAATTTTGCTCACTGCTGCGACCATTTCCGGAATCAAGCCCATTTTTAAAGCAGCAAGTTTTTCTGTGGTGGCATCTGCACTCAGCAGCCAGTTACGAAAATCCCCCACAGTAAAATGCGAGATCGGATAAAAAGCATCGGCATCATGTTCATCCATAATCAGGCGGGTGATTTCATCCGCCTCATAAGGAATCACAGCTTCATGCAAAAACTGCTGTAACGGTACTTCTGCCAGACACATTTGTGCAGCGACACGCTCGGTTGCATCCACGGCCGCAATCCCTGCCAGCTGATCACCAGAACGTTCAGGCGTAGCCTTGGCCAATAAGGTTTTTAAATCCTCAAAGACATAATGCTGACTGGCCACATTGATCTGATACAGCATAAGCGTATTCTCCCTGCAAGATGGTTTATTTCAATTCCTTTTCTGCTGCCTCGATACGGACAAATTCTTCTTCCGGTGTACCGGCCACCAGATGATGACGGCTATACAGTAGGAAATAGAGAATCAGTGCCACGTAAATAGCGGCTGCCATTAACCAGACTTTTGGATCGACCAGAAAGCCTGCAACCACTGCAATCGCAGCAAGTACCAGCGCAATGGACGCAGTCACAATACCGCCCGGTGCTTTATACGGACGTGCCAGATTTGGTCGAGACAGTTTAAGCTTGATGTAGGACATCATCATCAAGACATAGGAAATCGTAGCACCAAAGACCGCCATCAGAATCAGCAAATCACCTTCACCCGAAAGGGATAACAGGAAGCCAATAATCCCTGGAATAATGATGGCCAAATAAGGTGCATGATTGCTGTTGGTTAAGGACAATTTTTTCGGTAAATAACCGGCACGTGAGAGCGCAAAAATTTGACGGGAATAGGCATAGATAATCGAGAAGAAACTGGCAATCAGACCAGCGAGACCGACAAAATTCACGAAACTTGCCATCCAGGTATTGGCACCATAGACCGCCACCAAGGCATCCACCAGCAGTGCACCGGAATTTTTCAGCGTATCTGCACCTGCTGCGCCAGGACCGAGTAACAAAATACTTAGCGCAAAGAATGCCAGAATCAGCATGGAACCAATCAGGCCACGCGGCAAGGATTTAGCTGGCTCTTTGGCCTCCTCTGCTGCCAGCGGGACACCTTCAACTGCCAGAAAAAACCAGATCGCATAAGGCACTGCTGCCTAGATGCCCAGATAGCCCAATGGCAGGAAACTGCTTGCACCCGCCGCTTCCGTACTGACCGCAATATCAAACAGGTTTGCACTATTAAAATGAGGCAACATGCCAAAGATGAACACCATCAAGGCTACCGCAGCAATTGCGGTAATCACAAACATGATTTTGAGTGCCTCACCGGCACCTTTCAGATGCAAGCCCATAAACACCAGATAGCTCACCAGATAAATGATCCAGCCGCCAATACCAAACAGGGCTTCGCAATAGGCACCAATGAAACAGGCAATTGCTGCCGGTGCGATAGCATATTCAATCAGGATGGCACTTCCGGTCAGATAGCCGCCAAAGGGACCAAAAGCAGTCCAGGCAAAACTGTAACCCCCACCCGCAGTCGGCAGCATGGTTGACATTTCGGACATGGCCAGGCACATACACAGATACATAAATGCCACCACAATGGTCGCAATAAACATGCCTCCCCAACCCGCCTGTGCCAGACCGAAATTCCAACCAGCGAAGTCGCCGGAAATCACGTAAGCTACTCCCAGACCGACGAGAAGCAGCCAGCCTACAGCACCTTTCTTGAACTGGCGCAAGGCAAAATAATCTTCTTGTACTGCTGTTTCAGTCACACTGGCATCAATCACACTTTTTGACTCTGACATAGCAACCTCGTTGTTTTTATCGTTGTTCCCTGAAGATATGCATAAGCCATAGCAGTTCCGCAGGCTTTAGTGAAGACAGTTGAGACGCTGCCTTTCAGCGATGAAATGCGTTATAATCATCCACCTTCTCATTTATACACCCGAGTTATATGGCGTATCGTCAACAAAGTGTATCGCTTGATCTTGATACTGACGTCACACATCAATGCATGCTGCACTACAGCCGCGATCAGCATCTGATTGGAATTATTGAATTTAGTAAGCCAAGCTTCCTGCTTCGCTGGCAGGATCTGGAATATTTCCGTCGTCGTACCGAAGAATTTTCCGTGATGCCTTTTCCGGACTGTATCAATGCGATGATTATCGATATTCGAGATGTAACGGCATGGCTGGATAATGAAGTGCCGATTATTCCATGGCGCTTACTGGAAGAAGACTGTCCAGTGCGCCTGGTGGTGCCTGCAGACCGTATTGAGCACTATGCCGGATTTTTTGAACCGACCTGGCTCAGTCCCGATGTCGAAACCGCCATTCAGGAAATCCGTGAATCAATGGATATGTTTGTGCATTAAGCTTGAATCGAAAAAACCTCCACAATGGGCAATGCTGTTTACTTAAGCATTTGAATCATTTTGGAATTCATTAGAGAATCCGATGTCAGGTTTGGCATCGGATTTTTTTATGGTATTTCAGCAGGATATTTTAGATCTTAACAATCTGTTTAAGCTCTCGAATCTGAGTACTTTTATTCACAATATCCCCGTTGAGTGGGTCAAGTCCACACTCAGGTTGAGCAGTCCCGCGACTATTCGCAGGCGGTGCTTGCCTGCGGATCAAGTACTTTGGCTGGTTCTTGGAATGGCGATTTTCCGTGATGTCCTCATCCATGAAGCAGCAAGAAGACTCAATATTTGCACTCAGTGGTTAGCCTCTTATGACTTGCTGACGCGCATTAGTCTAACCAATACACGTAAAACATCTTGGTGCAGATTCTGTGGAGTGGCTATTTCACCAGACCGATCAGCACTGGGGACAAGAGCATTATCCGGCTGGGCTGTCGGAACTTAGACAGGGATAGGTAGTTTGTTTTAGAGAGGCCTACAAGGCTTCGGAGAGTCAAAATGTTAAAAAACCGTTATCCCTTAGATCACAATGCCGCTCCTGTTAAAGGAACCGCATTGCCTTCAAGCAGGGGGTTTTGCTCATAAATCCTTCAGCCTTACCAGTAATTCTCGACTGCAATATTGCCTTCACCACGGCGGTTCATGGTCAGGCCACGGGCTTTTAAAGCTTCTTTGGTATCATCGACCATATCCGGGTTACCACAAAGCATGACATGCGTCGTTTCCGGATTAAACGCGATACCTGCTGCCTTTTCCAGCTCACCATTGGCAATCAAAATCGGTAAACGGTCGTGCAAAGGTGCATCAGGCTCACGGGTAATAATCGGGATAAACTTAAAACCGGTATGTCCTTCACCAAAGGTCTCGGCGATTTCCTGAATCCGGTCTACATAAGCGAGTTCTGCCCGGGTGCGCACACTATAAACCAGATTGATTTTTTCGTATTTTCTCCAGGTTTCAAAGTCTTGCAACATACAAATAAACGGTGCCAGCCCCGTGCCGGTACCCAGTAACCACAAGTCTTTAGGCAAAGGCAATTGATAACGTGCCAGAGTCAGATAACCATAAGGAATTTTTTCCAGATGCAGCACATCCCCGACTTTGAGGTGCTGTAAATTGGAAGTAAATTTACCTTCTGGAACGACAATCGAGAAAAACTCCAGAGTTTCATCAAAAGGAGATGACACTACCGAATAGGCACGAACCACCAGTTCATCCCCCACTTGTAAACCAATACGCGCAAACTGCCCTGCCGTAAATTTGAAATGTGCCGGGCGTGTCATCGTAAAACTAAATAATGTATTGGTCCAACGGTGTACAGATAAAACTTTTTCTCGGGTAAATTTTTCAATTGACATGATTTCAACGTGGCATGAAAGACTATGCTCATGGTAGCATGGCAACATAATTTATTAATATTTTTTTAAATGTTAAGGCTCTACTCATGCGCATGACTTTACGCCAATTGGCTGTTTTTGTAGCAGTGGCACAAGAGGGTACCGTAACGAAGGCTAGCGATGCCGTCAAGCTTACACAAAGTGCGGCTAGTATGGCTTTAGCAGATCTGGAAGATGGTCTGGGTGCTCCACTATTTGACCGTCTAGGCAAACGTTTACAGCTGAATGACCTGGGGCGCTTTCTTCTCCCTCAAGCCCTGGAAATTTTAGGTCGTTGTGAATCTTTTGAACAAGTCGCTAAAGGTGAGCTTCAAAGTATCGATTTACGTTTAGGTGCAACCCTGACGATTTCAGATTACCTGATTCCTGACCTAATGGCCGATTTCTTGAAAATCAAGCCGCAAGCACATTTACAGCTTCAAGTCGGTAATACCCGTCAAATGATTGAAGCGGTGAATCAGTTCCAGCTGGATCTTGCCTTAATTGAAGGTTCATGTCATTTGCCACAGCTCCAATGTATCCATTGGCGTGATGATGAGCTGGCTGTGTGCTGTGCGCCAGACCACCCTCTTGCGCAATTGAACCGTGAACTAACCGCTGAAGATTTCAAATCTGTAGAATGGATTTTGCGTGAAGAAGGTTCAGGTACCCGTGAGGTGTTTGACAATGCCATCTTGAAAGATGTACCAGATGCCAATATCCGTCTAACACTCGGTCATAATGAAGCGATTTTAAAAATTGTAGCGGGCGGAATTGGTATGTCCTGCATTTCCAAACTTGCGATTGAGCCTTTACGTGAAAAAGGTCAACTGGTAATTCTGGATACACCATTCTGGTCGCTGACTCGTCCGCTGTTCATGCTGGTACATCGCCAGAAATATCAGGGTCCAGGTCTGAGAGCCTTTATGAATTTTTGTGAAAGCTAAAATATTAGAAGCACCTTCAGGTGCTTTTTTTAGGATTCATCAAAACTGACTTTCACATGGTATCCCATCACCGTCACCATCCATTTTAGTATTTGGACAGTTACGAATGAAAAATAATGCTTCCTCATAAGAACCCATCTGACTACAGTGTTCTCGACCATCGCATTTAAATTGAGATACAGATGGCGAAGTCGTTTCTGAAGTTTTCGAATTAACTGGGTTACTTTGGCTTCTTAACTCAGTGCCTTGATTTTCCAGGTTCTTCCTGCCCTGCTCAGATAATCCTTGCATAGGTAGATCACCTTGCGCTGCTCGCTGTTCAGCGACAATTCGTTGCTGCTCTACCATCAGTCCTTCCAGCTTTTGCTGTTTTTGAACTTGGTAGCTTTGGTATTTGTTATAAACAAGAACAGCAAGAATCACCATAATCACCAGTCCTGATATTGTGATTATTTTTGATGTAGTTGATGATTTTTTCTTTTCATAACGTAGAGAAGCTCTGGTTTCAGTATCTCCATGTAGATCATTGTTTTGTGTAACAGGAACTTCTTGCTTAATATCCAAGCGAATAATATGGTTTGCCTTAAACTTTCCATTATCTTCCACAATCAAAAACTTTAATTTTTCCCCCATTTTTGGCGGAATATTTTTATTGGGAAGGTCTTTGACATGGAAAAATAAATCTTTGGATTGCCCTTCGATCTGAATAAAACCAAAACCACGATCTTCGTTATAGGTTTTGATTTTCCCCTCTTGAAACATAATTCGCTCTTATCTTTAATATTTTTTATGATTGTAATCAAAAAGAGACTGAAAATCTTTTGTAAAATTCTCTAAAGTAGAAACATAAAAACTAGAAGTGCATCTTATGGCGGAAGAATAGATCCCTAGTTAAAAGTAAAAAAATAAAATTTCTGTTTTTATTTATACTTCGCCAAAAATCATAAAACCAACAGCTGATGCCAATGCCAGCCATAGGGTCGGACTAAAGAAAAGTGAATTACGTACAGGAACACCGACTGTGGGTGCCAAGGATTGCAAGGCGACGACTTCTGGCACAAATTCATCCTGCACTTTAATATCCAGACGTACCATGTTGTCTAATTTCATGCTGCCTTGTTGGGGAATGATTCTAAATTTAAGCCGCTCTCCAATTTGTGGTTCAATTTCAGGCGAAGGTAAATCCTGTAACTCGAAACTTAAATCTTGAGCTTCTCCTATCAACTCCAAAGTACCCATACCACGTTCGGAATCGTAAGTTTTAATTTTTCCATCCGTAAACATGACACTTTTCTCTATAGAATTCATTTAATTTGTATTCTAAGCCAACGGAAATGTTCAGCATTGTTGCTGTTTGGTGGATTTTTTATGTGCTGTCTGTCTCTTTGAATATCTAAACGGTGGCACTATAAAAAAGAGGCTCGAAAGCCTCTTTTTAAATGTGACTAAACACGATTTAAGTATGAAGATTATCCATTAACCACGGAAGTTATTTAACAATGCCGATGTAATTGATTTATTGTGTGTCGCCACTTTGGTTTTTTTAGCTTTCTTTGAGTTGTCTTCGACACGTTCAATCTTAATCGCTTTGTACTTATCGCCATTTTCAACAACATTAAATTTTACGCGTTCATTACGTTTTGGCTCGCCTTCTGCCGCAGGGAAGTCTGAAATATGGAAGAATACATCTCCCTCAGCGCAGCCAATAAAACCGAAACCTTTGGCAGGGTCATACTGTTTGATTTTGCCCTGATACAATTCATCTTTCATGCTATTGTCCTATCCTGAAAATGCCCTGTCTACATTATATAAAAAAGAGGCTGTAGTAGCCCCTTTTTTCATCATATTCAAAAATTAGTCTTTTTGAACTGAACCAAAGATTTTATCGCCAGCATCGCCAAGACCTGGAACGATATAACCATTTTCATTTAAGCCATTATCGATAGAAGCCGTAAAAATCACGACATCCGGATGCGTAGCTTCTACGCGCTTAATGCCTTCTGGTGCAGCAACCAGAACCATCACACGAATGTCTTTACAGCCGCTGACTTTCAGTACATCAATTGCAGCCACTAAAGAAGAACCTGTCGCCAACATTGGATCAATGATCATCGCGATACGGTTTTGTACATCTGGAACCAGTTTTTTATAATAGGTACGTGCTTCCAGAGTTTCTTCATCACGCTCTAAACCAAGTACCGATACTTTTGCACTTGGAATCAGGTTCAGGAAACCGTCAAGCATTCCAATACCGGCACGTAAAATTGGCACAACCGTGATTTTTTTACCCGCGATACGGTCAACTGTAACAGCACCATTCCAGCCATCAATGTCATGTTCAACCATTGGCAGGTCTTTAGTTGCTTCATAAGTTAGAAGCATGGTCACTTCTTGAGCTAACTCACGGAAATTCTTGGTACTGATATCTGCACGACGGAGTAAACCAAGCTTATGTCGAATGAGTGGATGACGGATTTCATGGATTGCCACGGGAGAACACCTAAAAGGTTAAAGATAAATTTCCGCTATTATAAAGGCTTTTATTGATTTGTATAAATAAAAAAGCCCCCAATCATGGAGGCTTTTTTGTAATAACGTCAATCTTTGCAGATATTAGTTAAAACCACTTTGAACCAAAGTGAAAATGAACTGTTGCAATTCAGGTGACATGGCAAAGAATGCATATTTAGATACTGCAATCATCGGATCTGGGTAGACACCAATCACAAGTACCGCAAGCGCAGCAAGAAGTACCATGATACCACCGACTTTTTGACCCCAATGATTCACCGCATCTAGACGTGGTGTTTCAGGTGGTGTCATGTAAAGCACAACCATCACACGTAGGTAGTAGTACAGACCGATACCAGAACCCAGGATGACCATGGCAGTCAGGAACCAGGCTTCGCCTGCAACTGCAGTTTTAATCACCAGGAACTTACCGATAAAGCCGGCAGTTAAAGGAATACCTGCAAGAGACAGCATCATCACTGTCAATACAGCAGTCAATACTGGACGGCGCCAGAACAGACCACGGTATTCAGCCAGACTACCCGCTTCATCCGTATTGTTATACGGACTAGACATTAGCGTAACAACACCGAACGCACCGATCGTGGTTAATACATAAGTAATCACGTAGACGTTTACACTTTCAAAAGTCGCGAAACCTTGAACTTGTAAGAAATCCGTATTACGTGAACTGACGATGGCAACCAGCAAATAACCGAAGTGTGCAATTGAAGAGTATGCCAGGATACGTTTCAAGTTCACTTGGCGAACCGCCAGCAGGTTACCTGCAAGGATAGACAGAACTGCAATGATTGAAATGATCGTTACGAAGCTGTCTGCCAGGATTAAACCTGAAGACAAAGCATAACGAACAAACAGACCAATCATGGCTACTTTCGCAACAGTCGCAAGGAAAGTCGCGACTGGGGCTGGGGCACCAGCGTATACATCTGGTGTCCATTTGTGGAATGGTGCCAGCGATAATTTAAATGCTACTGCAAATACAATTAAAGCCAGACCAATCACGACAGCCGGTTGACTGAATACGGTAAACAGTTTGCCTGGTTCAGCAACGAAACTTAAAGTACCTGTATATGCATAAATATATGCCATACCCATTAACAGCATTGCAGACGCAGTTGCTGAAAGCACTAGATATTTCACACCCGCTTCAAGCGATTGAGAACGTTGATGTGTATATGCCAACAAGCCATATACAGGAATCGACATCAACTCAAGGCTGATAAAGAATGATGCATAGTGTGAGCTAGCCACCATTAGCATGGCACCCGCAACGGATGTCAGCATCAGGATATATAACTCTTCACGGTTATCTTTATAGGTTTCGATATACGCGTGAGATAGCGTTGCACATGCAAGTGCAGCAATCAGGATCACAAACTGGTACAGCATCGTAAATGGATCTACGATGAACAGATTCATCACGTTGGCAGGTGCAAACACGCCTGCCAACAAAACGAAAATGATATAGAACGCAGCAAGGTTTAAACCAATCACCGTGGTAGTAGCCACCAGGTTATGGTTACGCTTAATTGCGGTCAGCAACATCACGACGATCGCAGTTAACGACACGATCATCACAGGTGCTAGAGGCATAAGCTCAGAAAAAGACATTGTGAAGTTCATGGCTTATTGGATCTCCACATTTTCAAGTTGAGTCGTTACTTGATCAGCAACTTCAACCACTTCTTGAACTGGAATGTAGCTATTCGCTAACCACGCCATGCTTGAGTTAGAAACGTCAAGGAAGCTTTGTGGATATAGACCAAGCCAAAGTAGACCAAACGCACAGATCAACAATAATGCGATTTCACGTGCATTTAGATCTTTTAATGGATTTGTATAGTGCTGCTGTTGTGCTTCATTTGGTACACCAAACAGGGCTTTGTGAATCAGGATCAAACCGTACAAACCCGCAAATACCAAGCTGATTGCCGCAAGAATGGTAAACGCCGGGAATTGCGCATAAGCACCCATCAGGATCAGGAACTCACCAATGAAGTTACCTAGACCTGGAATACCAACCAACGCCGCAACGAAGAACATCAGGAAGAATGCAAGATACGGGAATTGACCACGCATACCACCCATCAAACGCATATCACGCGTATGCACACGCTCATATACCTGACCACACATAATGAACAGTGCAGCAGATGAAATACCATGTGCCAACATCATGATCATCAGACCTTGGAAGGTCAGGATGTTACCTGCGTAGATCGCAAGTAAAACGAAGCCCATGTGTGAAATAGAGGTATAAGCCAACAGGCGTTTCATGTCGGTTTGCTGGAAAGCACACCAAGCACCGTAGAAAATACCGATTAAACCAAGAATGATTGCGAAGTCTGCAAACTGTGCAGACGCTGCCGGGAAGAACGGAATCACGAAACGTAATAAACCGTACGCCGCAGTCTTAATCAAGATACCTGCAAGATCGACAGAACCCGCTGTTGGTGCTTGCGCATGCGCATCTGGTAACCAGCCGTGTAATGGGAAAACTGGAAGTTTTACCGCAAAACCGATGAATAAACAGATCATGAATGCATAAGCCACCGCTGGCGCCTGAGCGTCAAGCGTATTCGCCACACCTAATAGATAGTTGTAGTCGAAACGGATTTCGCCAGTCATGGTATAGCCCACAGTCACCAGACCAAGGATACCAATCAGCATCACCAAACCGGCAACCTGCGTGTAAATGAAGAACTTGTTAGCTGCATAAACACGTGACTTGCCCTCTGCCCCTTTATGACCCCAAAGGGCAATCAGGAAGTAGATCGGCACCAGCATCATCTCCCAGAAGAAGAAGAACAGGAATAAGTCAATCGCCAGAAACACACCGATGACACCACCTAAAGACCATAAAAGGTTCAAGTGGAAGAAACCAACGTTCTTTTGAATCTCGCCCCATGAACAGCCTACTGCCAATACACCCAGGAGTGCAGTCAAGCCAACCATAAGAAGTGATAAACCATCCACTGCCAAGTGAATGTTAATGCCCAGGGTTTGAATCCAAGGCAATTTGAATTCGGCAGCCCACGAAGGTGTAGCACCGCCTAATTCATAGTTGTAAGTACCAGTCTGCCAAAGGACGATGGTCAAGACCAAGGTCACCAGCATACCGATCAGCGCGATATAACGCGGCAAGTGTTGGTCGAGTTTATCGACCAACCAGCATATGAAACCTGCAATGAACGGAATGAGGATCAGAGCCGGCAAAATAATATTGTTTGGAGCTTCCATTTTATTTCCCCACGACCTGAATCACGATCAAGATCATCAGTAGGACAACGACACCGAGCCCCATACTAGATGCATATTCACGCAGTGAACCGGTTTGACGTGAACTTGTAAAGCTGTGACCACCTTTAACAAGTGCAGGAAGTACCAGCCATAGGCCATCAATAGGATCACGACCAAAGATCTTCGCGAACATTAAATATGGCTTCACGAAAATGAGGTCATACAGCGTATCGAAACCTAATGCATTACGGCAGATATTGACCAAGCCAGCCCCTACAGAAGTGGCTGCAAAACGTTTGACTGCATTGTAAGCAAAAGCAAACAGCACGACACCCACTGCAAGACCTGTCAAAGCAACAGCAATTGCGATGTATTCAGCACCATGTGCACCTGCTTCAAGCGCTTCAGGAATAATGAAGGCTGGAATTTGTGCAGCATCCAGAATACTCATTACCGGTGCTTTTAGTACGATCGCCAGACCTGTTGAAAGTACAGCAAGAATCGCCAGTGGCGCCCAGTAAGTTGCACCTTTGATTTCATGATAAGGCGTGTTTTCTTTGCCGAAGAATACAACCCAAATTAAGCGGAATGTATAAATAGACGTTAAGAATGCACCTGCAACACCGACCCAGTACAGCGTGTTATACACTGGTAAACCAGCAATATGACTTTGCGTCCAGACTGCAGCAAGAATCGCATCTTTTGAGAAGAAACCAATCGTCAGGAATGGAATCGCTGCCAATGCACCGCCACCAATCGCGAAACATGCAAACAGGAATTTGTTCTTGTAGAACAGACCGCCCATCTTGAAGATGTTTTGTTCGTGATGATAAGCCAGAATCACTGCACCAGACGACAAGAACAAGAGTGCCTTGAAGAATGCGTGAGTCAGCATATGGAACAGACCTGCCTGATATGCTTCAGCACCCACCGCCATAAACATATAACCCAACTGACTCATAGTTGAGTAAGCCAGAATACGTTTGATATCGGTTTGAACCAGTGCAGCAAAACCAGCAACCAGTAAGGTCACCGCACCTGTGATCGAAATAAATACCATCACTTCTGGTGCAAGTTCAAAGACTGCGAACAGACGGCAGCACAGGTAAACACCTGCGGTTACCATCGTTGCAGCATGGATCAATGCAGAAACAGGTGTTGGACCTGCCATCGCATCGGCTAACCATGTTTGTAACGGGATCTGTGCAGATTTACCCGCCGCACCCAAGAACAAGAGCAATGCTGTCCAGATGGTCAGAGATGAACTTTGTGTCATTACAGTCGCTGCATTTTCAACGATGTACTGAATGTTCAAGGTACCGAATTGCTGGAAGATCAGGAACATGGCAATCAGCAAAAATACGTCACCGATACGGGTCACAGTAAATGCCTTGATTGCCGCCAGACCGTTTGCAGGGTTCTGGTAGTAATAACCGATCAACAGGTATGAACACAGACCTACGCCTTCCCAACCCAAGAATAACAACGCCAGGTTGTCACCCAATACCAGCAATAACATGCTGGCAACGAACAGGTTGAAGTAAGAGAAGAAACGTGCAAAGTCTTCTTCACCGCGCATATACCATGATGCAAAGATGTGAATTAAGAAACCCACACCAGTGACCATACCCAGCATCAATAAAGACAAGCCATCCAGCTGCAAGCTGATGCCCGGAGCAAAACTGCCAACACTGAACCAAGTCCAAAGATGTTGTACTACTGCAGTTGAACCATTATTCACAAAGTCCATACCTGCAATCAGTGCGAACAGTGCAGATAAACCGACTGCACCCACACCAATCATCGCTGCAACAGATTCCGGAAGCTTGTTGCGCCCCGCCGCTAACAGGACAAAACCAATGAGCGGAAATAAAATTGTTAGATATAAATAACTCATCCGCGCATCTCACTAGCAGCATCCACATCCAGGTGATGGAAGCGATGATAGAACTGAAGGACGATCGCAAGACCAATACAAGCCTCTGCCGCAGCAAGCGTCAGGATCAGGATAAACATGATCTGACCATCTGGCTGTGCCCATGCACTGCCCGCCAGGACGAACGCTAAAGCAGCAGCGTTCATCATGATTTCAAGGCTCATTAAAATAAATAGTAGGTTGCGTCGCACCATTACACCGTAAAAACCCAGTGCAAAGAGAATAGATGCAACGATCAAACCATGCTCTAAAGGGATGTTGCCCATTATTCTGTTTCCTCTTCTGCATCTGGTTCACGTTTACCCAAATGGAATGCAGCTACCAAGGCAGCAAGCAATAACATCGCGGCAACTTCAACCAACAACAAGTATTGCGTAAAGAGTGCTTGACCCACTGCTTTCGGGCCCACCATTTCTGTACCCATTACCAGTGAAGCTTGTGTGTAATCAGAGTTTAATACCCATACCAGCACCAAACCGATCAGGAAGCTCATCAACGCCGGATAAGCCCAAGCCGATGAAGTCAACCATTTACGTTCTTGTTCAACGGTCTGCTCACCCAGGTTCAGCATCATTACCACGAACACGAACAACACCATGATCGCGCCCGCATAAACGATCACTTCCAGCGCACCAGCGAATGGCGCACCGACGATCAGGAACATGCCTGCGACTGCAAGCAATGACACGATCAGGCTTAATAAAGCATGTACCGGATTCGCGTTAGTCACCACGCGAACCGTAGAGACAATGGCCACGAGGGCCATTAAATAAAATGGCCACATCATGGTAATAGACTCCGTACATCAACAGGTGCACTTTCACGCTGTGCTTGACCTTTGTCCTTGCCTGCAACTGCCATACCGGTGACACGGTAGAAGTTATAGTCAGGATATTTACCAGGACCAGAAATCAGCAGGTGTTCTTTTTCATAGACCAAGTCCTGACGAACATATTCGCCAAGCTCGAAGTCCGGGGTCATCTGAATCGCAGTGGTTGGACACGCTTCTTCACACATACCGCAGAAAATACAACGCGAGAAGTTGATACGGAAAAATTCCGGATACCAGCGACCATCTTCACGTTCTGCTTTTTGTAGTGAAATACAGCCTACCGGACAGGCAACCGCACACAGGTTACATGCCACACAGCGTTCTTCGCCATCAGGGTCGCGCGTCAATACGATACGACCACGGAAGCGTGGTGGCACGATTTCTTCGGCCGGCACTTCCGGATATAAAATGGTGTCACGTTTACGTGTTGCGTGGCTGAACACCATCCACAACGAACGAACGATTGACCCGAATCCAGCTAGAAATTTAAACATTTTGTTCTCCCTGCTGTCTTAGGCCTGATTCATCAGAATCACAGCACCAGTTACCAAAAGGTTAACCAACGCCAATGGCAAGCAAATTTTCCAACCAAAGTTCATCACCTGGTCATAACGTGGACGCATTAATGAACCACGCGCCAGTACAAACATCATTACAAAGAATGCTGTTTTGATAATGAACCAGAATGCTGCTGGAAGGAACGGAATATCAAGGTTGAATGGCGCAAGCCAGCCACCGAAGAATAACGTCACGATCAATGCAGAGATCAGTACCACGTTGACGTATTCCGCAACGAAGAACATCCCCCACTTCATACCGCCGTATTCAACATGGTAACCTTCTGCCAGTTCCTGTTCTGCTTCTGGTTGGTCAAATGGGTGACGATGCGTTACCGCCACACCTGCAACCACGAAGATCAAGAAACCTAGGAACTGAGGAATCACAAACCAGACATCTTTTTGCGCTTCAACGATTTCACGCATGTTGAATGAACCGGCAATTGCCACCACACCCATCAACGAGATACCCAAGAACACTTCATACGAAATGGTTTGAGCTGCAGAACGTAAACCGCCCAGTAAGGCATATTTGTTGTTTGATGACCAGCCACCGAACAGGACTGCATAAACTGCAATACCCGCCATTGCCATAAAGAACAACAGGCCGATGTTCATGTCTGCTACACCTAAATAAGGTGATACAGGAATAACCATGAACGATAGCACCGCAGTTGCCATCGCAACTGCTGGCGCCATACGGAACGTCAATTTGTCAGCAAATTTTGGTGTCCAGTCTTCCTTGAACATGATTTTCAGCATGTCGGCAACAATCTGGAACATACCGCCCGGACCAACACGGTTCGGACCGTAACGGTCTTGCCACAAGCCGAGTAAACGACGTTCAATAAAAGACATCAACGCAGCGATCAGTACTACAACCAGCAAGATCACAATCGCTTGAATGACTGAATAGGCAATTGGCCAGTTTTCAGCCCACAGCGGCGTTTGACGGATTAATTCTTGTTCCATGAATTACACTCCTACCGCGACTGAAACAGGCTCTGCAAGAGATACCGTCGGTGCCAGACCGATTGGGTAGCCAATATAACCTGTCGGTAAATATTCAATCACTTGAACTGGAAGAACGATTGACGTTTCACCTGCTTTCACCGTGATTGTCTGACCATCTTGAACATTCAGGCGCGCTGCATCCTGCTCACCCACTGCAAATACCGCTTCAGGAATACGTGTTTCCATCGCTGGTGTTTTGATGGTAAATTCACCTGAACCAAAAATATGGTGCATCGGTACTAGACGGAAGCTTTCAGCATTGACCAGAACAGGTGCCGGTGCAACGAATGTACGTGCCGGACGTTTTGCCAAACGGTCGAATAAACGAACGCCTGAATCACCACCTTTCAGTGAACCACCCACAGTTTCCTGGAACTTGTTCCAAGCTTGTGGCGAGTTCCAGCCTGCAGACCATGCAAATGGAACCAGTGGAGATGGCGTCTGGTCTCCGACATAACCTTCCATCGAGAATGTTAATGCGGAGTCTTTATCTGTAGGCTGTTTCGGCTCATGTACAGACAATGGCGAACGCATTGAAGTACGACCTGAGTAACGACGTGGTTCACGTGCCACTTTCAAACCATGAACACGGAAGCCCGCATCAGGTGCAACATCCAGAATGCCTTCAAGCGCAGGAACGTTTTTCGCCACTGACTCGATCACATCATCCAGTAAAGTCCAAGAAATCGCTTTGCCTTTTACGCCTGTTTCCAGAGCGTGTAACCAGCGCCAAGATTCCTTGATCGCCAATTCAGGATTGTAGTAGCTTGGGTCATACACTTGGTAGAAACGTTGTGCACGGCCTTCTTGAGAAACGACAGTACCATCACCTTCAGCAAACGATGCAGCAGAAAGTACGATGTCGGCTTTTTTCACTGTTGCAGTTTCAGAGTGATCCAGTACGATCACATCTTTACCTGCAAGTGCAGCATCGACCTGTGCAGCAGGAAGACGACGGTAAAGGTCGTTTTCAACCACAATCACAGTGTCGTAATCTTGTGCAAATGCTTGCTCTAGGCTTTGACCACCAAAGATTGCCATACCCATCGAGTTCACTTCAGGAACCGTCAAAGTCAGACCTGCATTACCCAGATTCTGTGCAACTTGTGCAGCAGCTTCCATAATGGCAGGATCTTGCAAGCTTGTACCCGAGATAATCAGTGGTTTCTTCGCAGCTTTTAAAGTGTCCGCAATGGTTTGTGCAAATGCTTTGGCATCGTCATCTAAACCAAGAATCGTTTCACCCGCAACTGCTGCAGCAACCGCAAAACCTAAACGCGCGATATCGTTTGGAGAAGCAACCACTTCGCCTTCAGCAACATCAGACAAACGGGTTTGTGTCGCAGCCAGGATGTAAATCGGAGATTTTGCATCTTGGGCAATACGTTGTACCGGCTCAGCCAACCATTCTTGCGTACGGCGCTCTGCCGCCATCTCTTTGCCTTTATTTTTCGCAGCCTGGCGAACAGATAAAGCCATACGAGGCGCAGTTTGGGTTAAGTCTTCACCTAAGATTAGCACTGCATCATAGCTTTCAATTTCACGCATGTTCGGGTTGTAAACACCCTCGGTTTGCATGATAGAAGCTGCCAACTCAACCAGGTTTTGCTCTTTTTGAGATAGACCTGTTGAGAAGTTCTCTTGACCCACCAACTCACGAAGTGCGAAGTTTGATTCAAGTGATGCACGCGGTGAACCAATACCCAATACTTTTTTGCCTTGGATATTTGCAATGACCGTATCTAGTGCTGCATCCACTGAAACAGTTTCAACAGTTGCACCTTGACGGAATTGTGGTTGACGCGGACGGTCTTCACGGTTCACATAACCTGTACCGAAACGGCCTTTGTCGCATAGGAAGTATTGGTTTACTTCACCGTTATAACGGTTTTCTACGCGGCGAAGTTCGCCATAACGTTCACCCGGAGAGATGTTACAACCTGAAGAACAGCCTTGGCATACGCTTGGCGCATACTGCATGTCCCATTTACGGTTGTAGCGAGCCGAATGCGTTTTGTCGGTGAATACACCTGTTGGACATACTTCAGTCAGGTTACCCGAGAATTCAGACTCTAAAGTGCCTGATTCCGGACGACCGAAGTACACACGTGATGCATTGGCATACACGCCGAAGTCCGTACCACCTGCGTAGTCTTTGTAATAACGCACACAACGGTAACACGCGATACAACGGTTCATTTCGTGAGAAATGAATGAGCCAAGCTCCTGGTTGTAATGGGTACGCTTCGTGAAACGGTAGCGACGACGGTCATGCTGCGTCATTACAGTCATATCTTGTAAATGACAGTGACCCCCTTCTTCACAGACTGGACAGTCGTGCGGATGGTTGGTCATCAAGAATTCAACAATCGAAGCACGGAAATCTTTGGCTTCTTTGTCTTCAATCGAGATGTAGGTATTGTCAGATGCTGGCGTCATACATGACATGACCAAACGGCCACGCGTATCTTCTGGATTCGCGTACTGGGTCACGGCACATTGACGGCAAGAACCGACAGAACCTAAGGATGGATGCCAACAAAAGTATGGGATATCAATGCCAAGACTCAAACATGCTTGTAGCAAGTTTTCCGAGCCGTTGACTTCATACGATTTGCCATCGACATGAATTGTAGCCATAGTCGAATTCCTTAAGCTTGTTCTACGTTGCTGGTTTGAGCGGCGGCATTCACAACCTTCGCTTCAAATTCGCCACGGAAATATTTGAGTGCGCCCATAAGCGGCTCCATTGCACCCGGTGCGTGGGCACAGAAAGTTTTACCAATCCAAAGCTTACGAGTCAGTTCTTGTAAGTGATCGATATCTTCTTTCTTACCTGTGCCATCTTCCAGTGCTTTCAGCGCTTTCACAGCCCAAGGTAAGCCATCACGGCAAGGCGTACAGAAACCACATGATTCGCGTGCAAAGAATTCTTCGAGGTTACGTGTCGCTGAAACCATACATTGGGTTTCATCTACCACCATCAGTAAGCAAGTCCCTAAACGCGAACCTGCCTTCATGATGCTTTCCGCATCCATAGGAAGATCAATATGCTCAGCAGCCAGGAAGTCAGTCGATGCACCACCCGGTAACCATGCTTTCAGTTTTAAGCCGTCACGCATACCACCCGCATGGTCTTCAATCACTTCACGTGCTGTCGTACCAAATGGAAGCTCCCATAGACCCGGGAATTTCACCTTACCTGATGCACCATAAATCTTGGTGCCTGGATCTTTCGACTTACCCGCAGACAAGTTGATATACCATTCAGGACCACGCAGCATGATGGCTGGTAAGTTGTTGTAGGTCTCTACGTTGTTGACAATCGTAGGACGACCCCAAGCACCTGCAACTTGCGGGAATGGCGGTTTAGTACGCGGGTTGGCACGGCGACCTTCTAGCGAGTTAATCAATGCAGTTTCTTCACCGCAGATATAACGACCCGCACCGGTATGCACGTGTAACTCGAAGTTCCAGCCTGTACCAAGGATGTTATCCCCTAAGTAACCTTTGGCACGAACTTGCTCAAGTGCTTCATTTAAGTACTGAGCAGCTTCAATGTACTCGCCACGGATAAAGATATAACCGTGTGTTGCTTCAAGCGTATAGCCTGCAATCAGCATGCCTTCGATCAATTGATGCGGAAGATCTTCCATCAACAAACGGTCTTTAAAGGTACCTGGTTCCATCTCATCGGCATTACAAATCAGGTAACGTGGACCTGAGTTGTCGTTTGGCGCCATCAAAGACCATTTGATACCTGCCGGGAAGCCTGCACCACCACGACCTTTTACAGTCGCTGCCTTAACCACTTCCAATACATCTTTAGGCGACATGCTCAGTGCTTTTTTAAAGCCTGCATAACCTTCCAGCGCTTCGTAATCATCTGCATTACGTACGTTGGCTTGTTTGCTTAAACGCCATGTTAATGGATGCGTTTCCGGGTTACCGTCGCCATAAATTGGTTTTGGTTCAGTATTCATACATACTTCTCCAACAGCTGTTTCACCGAAGTCACTTCAACCAGACCGTGCGTGTCTTCATCAATCATTAAGGTTGGACCTTTGTCACAGTTGCCCAGACAGCAAATTGGCAGCAAAGTGAAACGACCATCTGCAGTCGTTTGACCAAACTGGATTCCTAATTCGCGCTGGAATGCTTCTGCCAAAGTTTCCGCACCCATCAAGAAACACGCAATCGAATCACATAATAAAATTACGTGACGACCGACCGGCTGACGGTAAATACGGTTATAGAACGTTGCCACACCTTCAAGGTCTGCAACGCTCATGCTCAGCATTTGTGCGATGGCATTCATTTGCGCATCATCTACCCAGCCATTACGGCGTTGTACACACTTCAGCGCATCTAGACACGCTGCACGTGGGTATGGGTAGTGCCCCATGTGATGTTCGATATCGTGAATTTCGTCCGCAGTCAAAATTCCTTCAACATTCACACGTGGCTTTTTATCAGTCAAAATCATCATAATGCGTTTACCCCTTAGCGATCCACGTCAGCCATTACGACGTCAATGGTCGCTAAATAAATGATTAAGTCAGACATTAAGCTGCCGTTAATCACAGAAGGCATTTGCTGTAAATGCGTGAAGGTTGGTGTACGAATACGGGTACGGTAACTCATGGTTGACTTGTCTGAAGTCAAGTAGTAGTTCGACGCGCCTTTCACCACTTCCGCCATCACAGATGCTTCACCCGCCGGCATTACAGGACCCCAAGATACACTCAGGAAGTGCGTAATCAAGGTTTCAATATCTTGTAATGTCTTGTCTTTTGGTGGTGGAACAGCCAGTGGATGGTCTGCTTTATACGCACCAGACGGCATATTATCTAAACATTGTTTGATAATTTTCAGTGATTCTTCGATTTCACGGTAGTGAACGATGACACGTGCATAGGCATCGCCTTCGTACTCAACCGGCACTTCGAAGTCATAATTTTCATAACCGCTATATGGGCGGTATTTACGTACGTCAAAGTCGATACCTGTAGCGCGTAGACCTGTACCTGTTACACCCCAAGCCAATGCAGATTTTGCATCGTATTGCGCAACATTACGGGTACGACCCACAAACACCGAGTTTTTTAGCGCTGCAGTATGGTATTCCTTCAAACGTTTCGGCATCCAATCCAGGATTTCACGGATCAGGTGCTGCCAGTTGTTTGGAAGGTCGTGTGCGGTACCACCGATACGGAACCATGCCGGATGCATACGGTAACCGGTGATCGCTTCAATTGCGTCATAGATTTTCTGACGGTCAGCAAACATGTAGAAGACTGGCGTCATACCGCCGGCATCCTGAATCGCAGTACCAATGAACAGCAAGTGGTTATTGATACGGAACAGTTCAGACATCATCACGCGGATACATTGCGCACGGTCAGGTACAGTAATACCCGCCATTTGCTCTACGCCAAGCACGTAAGGCATGTTTTGCGCACAACCACCGAGGTAGTCGACACGGTCTGTATACGGAATGAATGAATGCCAGGTTTGACGTTCAGCCATCTTTTCCACACCACGGTGGTGATAACCGATATCAGGTACACAGTCTTTCACTTCTTCACCGTCCAGCTGCAAGATCACACGGAACGCACCGTGCGCAGATGGATGGTTCGGACCCAAGTTCAGGAACATGAAGTCTTCATCGGCATTGCCGCGCTTCATACCCCAATCTTCAGGGACGAAGCGAAGATGTTCCTGTTCGTAGTCCTGTTTGGCTTTATCTTGCAAATACGGCGTATATTCAGTCGCACGTGCAGAATATTCTTTACGTAGCGGATGACCTTCCCAATAGGTTGGCAACAAGATACGACGGAGCATTGGATGCCCTTCGAAATTGATCCCGAACATATCGTAAGCTTCACGTTCGTACCAGTTGGCATTTGGCCAAATATTGGTTGCCGTCGGAAGATTCAAATCGCTTTCTGCTAAGGCAACTTTAATACGAATGTCAGTATTACGCTCGAGCGACAACAAGTGATAGAACACTGTGAAGTCAGACGCAGGTAAACCGTCGCGGTGCGTACGCAGACGCTCATCTACCGCTGACAAGTCGAACAACATCACGTAAGGACGTGACACTGTACGCAAGAACATTAAAACTTCTTGTACACGTGCGCGCTCAACCCAGACTGTCGGGAAGTCCTCGAAAGTCGTTTGCACAAAGAAGTTCTCACCAAATTTGGTTTTGAGTTCTTCAATAATGGCAAATGCTGGGCGTGAATCAACAGGCGTTGATTCTGGCATAGCAATGTCAGTTTCAGCCATTGGCTTGGCTTCCTATTTAATACAAATTCAGTCAATCTAAACGACAATTACACCCATAGCGGGTGCACAACAAAACAACCTGTCGTTTAAATTATTTAATTTCATCCATAGAGCGTAAGGTCTTCACAGCAACACGCTGGTCTTTCTTACGGTCACGTTCCGGCATCATCTTTGGCTTATACACTGGCTTAAGATCATCACCGATCACCGCAGAAAGCGGACGACGCTCTAGTTGAATCTGGTCTTGCAACAGCATCAATGCCTGAATCAAAGCTTCAGGACGTGGTGGGCAACCTGGAATATACACATCGACCGGGATGATTTTATCCACACCTTGTACGACTGAATAAATATCGTACATACCACCTGAGTTGGCACATGCACCCATTGAAATGACCCATTTTGGTTCAAGCATCTGTTCGTACAGACGCTGAATTACTGGCGCCATTTTTACGAAGCAAGTACCCGCTACAATCATTAAGTCCGCCTGACGCGGTGAAGCACGGATAACCTCGGCACCAAAACGTGACAAGTCATGCACGCCGGTCAAGGTCGTTGCATATTCTACGTAGCAGCAAGATGTACCAAAGTTAAATGGCCAAACTGAGTTTTTACGACCCCAGTTGACTGCTGTATGTACCACATCCTCTAAGCGAGTCATGAATACATTTTTATTCACTTCTTCTTCTAGCAACGGATCTTCTACAACAATACGTTCCTGAAGTGGATATTGGTCAGCATTCGGATTCGCACGGGTTAATGTATATTTCATCCCGTCTTACTCCTTATCAGATAATTGAGTTTGTGACTTTTTCACAAAACCAGATGATTGAGCCGGGATTTGACCCGTTGGATCCATCACCAATTCTTCAACCGAGTTGAAGCGCGTAATTTCTGCAAGATCCATATTTGGCGAACCAATCTTAGCTTTAATTCCTGCTGCCTTACGTCTGTCTGAAGGTGCCCAATTGAGTGCGCCTGTCGATAATTCGTAAATCAAACCAACAAGTAAAACTAAAATAAAGATAGCTGCAGTTGCAAAACCAATCCAACCTACTTCACGAACAGAAACTGCCCATGCATATAGATAAAGTGCTTCCAAATCAAACACGACGAAGAAGATTGCAACTAAATAGAATTTTGCAGACAAGCGGATACGAGCTCCACCTGCGCTAACTACACCTGACTCAAACTGCTCCTGCTTGGCACGACCCCATGATTTACCCCCGAGGAGTAATGGGACTGTCAGCATAAAGACGCATAAAAATGTAACGCCGATCACGAAGGCAATAATTGCCCATTCGTATGGAGTAATAGCACTCATGCGGGGATAACTCCTGGCAGGCCTATTTGTTAACAAAGAATGTATGTATTGGCCTTCAAATACACCAAACACAAAATTAATCCCGCCAATTGTACCTGATTTATGATTTCACTTGCTAGTTTATAAGCCTTAGTCTTTCGGATGATTTTTTAGGCATTTCAGTATTTAATTTGACTTTAATCATCCAGAATTCGCTTTAATCGCTTTCCCGAATTAAATTTTAATTATCTATTAATTTTTCTATAAATGGAGTTAAGAGGAATTAGATTGATCGATGAGTTGTTCTCCTCACCCACCCTTTCAGGTATAGTCTGTTTCAATTTCAAATCCAAGTTAAGTCAGATAAAAACTTATTTTAATAACTACCACTTCTTTCAAACTTATTGATTTAAATTGATATTTAATGTGATTTTTTAAATTTATAGCTTGATTCACCCATTACAAGCACTTCGTAATCTTAGATTCGCAATTGTGTCTTTTTGCAACATGCTCAACGGGCTGATTCAGAATATGTTATTTCTATTTCCAAGCCACATAATGACATTAATAAAGCAACAATAAGGAGTCTCTGCATGTCTCTACGTTTTTCCCACAAGCCAAATTATTTTTTATTTGCTCAATTACTGGTTCGACATCTAGAAAATTACCTCCAGAAACACCCTGACGCTCATCAGGCAACTTTTGACTTACGCGACATCCATGCCCTTTTTCAAGAGGATCATGCATCTTCCAGCATCAATCTGGATGGCATTATGAATATTGCTGATGAATATAAAGTAGAAACCTTATCAGGCGATCAAAAACTGATTCAGCACTATCATGTCGATGCGAAAAACATCAAACTGCTGATCGACTTTAATCCTGATGCCATCCAAAGCTTAAAAGATGGCAAATCACTGATTGAACCGGATGCGACCATTCAGGAGTAAAAATCACTCCCAATAAAAAACGATGCTGATGCATCGTTTTTTTATGACCAAAATCATTTACACAATATCAAGCTAAATGATCACTCGCTTCCTCTGGCTTTTTTTCCAGCATTTTGCGCTTACTCTTCTTGACATAACGTTGTGCCGGCCAGGTCATCGTAAAACGCGCACCACCCAGCGTCGGACTTTGATCCACCTGAATCGTGCCACCAAACCAGTACGCAATCCGGCTGACAATCGACAAACCTAAACCATAACCACCCGACGCACGGGTACGGCTATCATCCAGTCGGGCAAAGGCTTCAAAAATGCGGGCACGATCTATTTCTGGAATCCCCGGCCCGTCATCTTCAACGCAAACATAGGCCTGACCATCCTGATCCAGACCGCCGCTAATCAAGATTTTATTATCGCAATAACGTACAGCATTGCCGACCAGATTCTGAATTACACGATGCAGATAACGACGCTCCGCCTCTACTGTGACCGCAACAGGCATTGGATGTAATTCGATGATTTTCTGGGTTTTCAGCGCTTCAGTTTCTTGTGCCACCTGATTCAGTACGTCATACAGATCGATTTGCTCAAACTCAATCGACGGCATGCCCTGTTCCAGTTTGGCATAGGTCATGATCTCATCAATCAAGGTATTCAGCGCTTCAATATCTTTATCAATCTGTTCCACCTGTTGCAGACGATAATCGTAGTCATCTTCATCCGCCATCATTTCCACACCAAAGCGGATTCGTGCCACCGGTGTACGCAACTCATGCGACACCGCACGCATCAACTCACGCTGCGCTTCGATCAAACGCTGGATATGATCTGACATATTGTTATAGCTAGACGCCAGTGTAGACATCTCGTCACTGCCTTCCACAGGAAGACGCAATGACATATTACCCGATTTCATTTTGTTTAAGGCATAGCTGACTTCACGCAACTTACGCTGCATCGGAACCAGAAGACCATAAACACCCAGACTCAACACAAAAAGGCTTAATAAGGTAATACCGGTCGCCAACTGGAATGGCATCCAGTTAAACAAGGGTACCGGCCCCATGACCAATACTTGCGAAGTCGAACCAGGAATCGGTGAAATAATTGAAATCGTGGTGCCACGAATAGAGGCATTATCGCGGTATAAAATGATGCTATGGTCCAGACGCAGACGTCCGATTTGCTCGGAGTCTAAAGGTAGATTCTGGACGTTTTCGATGGAAACCGGATAAGAAAAATAATCCTGAATACGAGCCAGGTATTCTTTTTCCTGACCTGGATAGTAGACCAGATAATCCAGGATAAAGACTGGTAAGGCCTTCATCTGGCGCTCAGTAATACTGTCGGCCTTAATATAAAGGTAATGACCCGGGTCATCACGCAGCCCAACTACAATATAGGCAATACCCGATTCAGCGTCCCAACGCACCACCGCTTTTCGTTCGGCAATACGGCGCCCTTCAGCACGGGTAATGTCGACCTTGCTGGCTTCTACATAGTGAATGGGCAATTCCAGCAAATCGGAGGCATCAGAAACCCAATCCATTTTTTGCTGGAGATTTGGCTGGCGTGCAACCCCCTCACTGATGATATATGCCATACCATCAGTCAGGGATTCGCGATATTCTTGCGCACGCTGATAGTTGATAATCTGTACCAACAAATAGCCGAACACCGCCACCAAGACGACAAGAATGACGAGTCCTGCGTATATACGCAAAAATATACTGTGTTTAAACACCTATAATTTATCCTGCTTGTTCAAGCAACAAACCACATTTGCTTAAAGACCATTGGTCTCTTTAACAAAAAGATAACCCTTACTACGTACTGTTTTAATACGCTTCGGATTTTCTGGATCGTCACCGATTTTTGGACGGATACGAGAAATACGCACATCGATTGAACGGTCTTGGCCATCATATTCGATACCACGTAAACGCTCGAAAATATCTTCGCGAGAGAGAATACGGCCAGCATTCGATGCAAGCAACCATAACAGGTCATATTCTGCACTGGTAAAATCAACCAGATCGCCATTTAAGGTCACTGAACGACCGCCGTTGTCGATGACCAGATCATCAAATTCGATGCGCTGTGCCACTTCATCTTCAGGTACCTTATCAGTACGGCGCAATAATGCACGAATACGTGCCAGCAATACACGTGGCTGAACAGGCTTAGCGACATAGTCATCTGCACCCATTTCCAGACCTAAAACCTGATCCATGTCTTCAGTACGCGCAGTCAACATCAAAATCGGCTGATGATAATGTGGACGCACTTCACGGCAAATGGTCAAGCCATCAGCACCTGGTAACATTACATCCAGCACCACCATATCTGGCTGCTCGGCAATAATCCGACGAATGGCACGGTTACCATCCGGCTCTACCCCCACCTCAAGTCCGTTACGGATGAGGTATTCTTGCGTTAAACGAGCAAGACGCTCGTCATCTTCAACAATTAAAATCTTGGGTAACTTTTCTTCTTGGCTCATGTATTGCCCCTTATTTGGTGGATCTACGCTATAGGCGTATCCTTTTGAAATCCAATAGATACGTTTTTAATATGCTTGCAATATACACACGTTTACATTGTAAACAAGATAGCGTTCACCAAACTGATACATCAAGATAGCATTTTGTAATATTTTATCGTGCATTTTTTGGACAATTATGCTTGAAACAGTGGCTTAGATCTGATTTGCGATTTACACAACTCTTACATGGACAAAATATGACTGCTTGATTCAGCACTTTTTAGTTATCCACAGTGTTATCTATAAGCACTTTCTTTTGACTTTGTTATGCTATGCCTTGCCTGATAAGGCTTATACAAAAATCAATAAAAATAGCGATATTTTTACAAGGATTAAAGCACAACTTAAGAAAAATATTTAGCTAAATGTCAATATTGATCTACCCTAAATTTTCCCGTATCTTGTGTTCAATTAATTTTAAAACCACTAGGTCTTGTGTTTATTCCTCAAACACTGTGGCATGAATTTTGCCCAGTTCAAACGGTCCATAAACATAAAAATAGATGACAACGGAGCTATGCTAACATGAGCGTAATCACTTCAACTCCTGGTCAACTTCAGGTGATTAAACGCACCGGTGATGTTGCCGCTTTTGATGCAGAAAAAATTTCTGTCGCAATTGGTAAAGCGTTTTTGGCGGTTGAAGGCCAACAAAGCGCTGACTCGAGCCGGATCCATGATCGTATCGAGCAACTGACGGAAATGGTATTAAATACCTTTAAACGTCGTTTACCTTCTGGCGGAACGATTCATATTGAAGAAATTCAAGACCAAGTTGAACTTGCGCTAATGCGTACGGGCGAACAGAAAGTTGCACGCTCTTATGTCATTTACCGTGAACAACGTTCTGAAGCACGTAAACAGTTAGGTGCACATCATCACCCGACCCTGCAAATTACCGATGCTGAAGGCAAACTCAAGCCACTAGATTTAAGTGCTTTAACTGCGCATGTTACTAAGGCAGCAGAAGGCCTTGAAGGGATTGATGTACAAGCCATTGTCGATGAGACTGTGAAAAACTTGTACAACGGCGTAAAAGAGTCTGACATCTCGACCACGATGATGATGGCGACCCGTACCCGTATCGAGCAAGAGCCTAACTATACGTATGTGACTGCACGTTTATTGCGTGATGACCTGGTTGCGACTGGTTTGAAATTCCTGGGTCTACCTGTAGATACAGTTGAAGGCGATGCGCTGGAAACTTACCTGAAAAAAGGGATTGAGCTTGAGCTGCTTTCTCCAGAATTGCTGAACTTTGACCTGGCGAAACTAGCTGCTGCGATTCAACCGGAACGTTCTAACCAGTTTACTTACCTAGGTCTGCAAACATTATTTGACCGTTACTTCATCCATTCAGATGGCGTACGTTTTGAACTTCCGCAATTGTTCTTTATGCGTGTTTCTATGGGCTTGTCGCTCAATGAAGAAAACCGTGAAGACCGTGCAATCGAGTTCTATAACTTATTATCTAGCTTCGACTACATGGCTTCGACGCCTACCCTGTTTAACTCAGGTACGCTTCGTCCACAATTGTCTAGCTGCTACTTAACAACCATTGATGATGACCTGTATGACATTTATGGCGCAATGCGTGATAACGCAATGCTGTCTAAATGGGCAGGCGGTTTAGGTAATGACTGGACGCCAGTTCGTGCCTTGAACTCATACATCAAAGGTACAAATGGTAAGTCGCAAGGTGTTGTTCCGTTCCTGAAAGTGGCGAACGATACAGCTGTTGCGGTGAACCAGGGCGGCAAGCGTAAAGGTGCAGTTTGTGCATACTTAGAAACTTGGCACCTCGACATCGAAGAATTCCTTGAACTGCGTAAGAACACTGGTGATGACCGTCGTCGTACCCATGACATGAACACTGCGAACTGGGTTCCTGACCTGTTCATGCAACGTGTATTCGAAGATGCAGAATGGACTTTATTCACGCCTTCTGAAACGCCTGATCTGCATGATTTGACCGGTGCAGAATTCGCTGAGCGTTATGCGCACTACGAAGCGATTGCCAAAGAAACAAACATGTTGCACAAGAAAATCCGTGCAAAAGATTTGTGGCGCAAAATGCTGTCTATGCTGTTTGAAACTGGTCACCCGTGGATCACCTTCAAAGACGTATGTAACCTGCGTTCACCACAACAACACGTTGGTGTAGTTCATTCTTCTAACTTGTGTACAGAAATCACTTTGAACACCAGCAAAGAAGAAATCGCAGTATGTAACTTAGGTTCGATCAACCTGGTACAACACGTTCAAGGTGGTGTTCTTGATCGTGAAAAACTGGCACGTACAGTTAAAACTGCGGTTCGTATGCTCGATAACGTGATTGACATCAACTACTACGCTGTTCCACAAGCACGCAACTCGAACCTGAAACACCGTCCGGTTGGTATGGGTATCATGGGCTTCCAGGATGCACTGTATGAGATGAACCTTGCTTATGGTTCTGATGCTGCGGTTGAGTTTGCTGATGAATCGATGGAAGTGATTTCGTACTACGCGATTTCAACATCTAGCGATTTGGCTGTTGAACGTGGTACATACGAAACATTCAAAGGTTCATTGTGGGATCAAGGTATCCTACCAATCGACTCGCTTGATCTGGTTGCGAAAACTCGTCCAGAACGCATGTTCGAAGTCGACCGCACTCAACGTCTGGACTGGGACACTTTACGTGCCAAAGTTCAAAAAGACGGTATGCGTAACTCGAACGTGATGGCAATTGCTCCGACTGCTACGATTTCAAACATTTGTGGCGTGTCTCAATCTATTGAGCCTACATTCCAGAACTTATATGTGAAATCAAACCTGTCTGGTGAATTCACCGTGATTAACCCGTACCTGGTGCGTGCACTGAAAGAACGTGGTCTTTGGGATGCGGTGATGGTCAACGACCTGAAACACTTCGAAGGTTCTGTTCAGAAGATTTCCCGTATTCCTGAAGAGCTTAAAGCGATCTTCGCGACTGCGTTTGAAGTTGAAACTCGCTGGATCGTGGATGCTGCATCACGTCGTCAAAAATGGATCGACCAGGCGCAGTCTCTGAACCTTTACATCGCTGGTGCAAACGGTAAGAAACTGGACATCACCTACAAGATGGCCTGGTTACGTGGCCTTAAAACGACTTATTACCTTCGTGCATTGGGTGCGACTTCTGCTGAGAAATCAACCATTAACACTGGCGCATTGAACGCCGTTAAACCCGCAACTGTTGCGGCTCCTGTTGTAGCAGCAGCTCCGGTGGTTGAAGCGCAAAAACCTGAAGCTCCTGCAGAGGAAGAAGGTTTTGCGCAAGCGGCTCCAGTGCCAATGGCATGTTCAATTGACAACCCTGATTGTGAAGCTTGTCAGTAATCTGACAGGTTTTAAATCCTCCCCGACCCTCCTTTAATAAAGGAGGGAGAAAGTCCCCCTTTTTAAAGGGGGATTTAGGGGGATTCCAAACTGAATGAAATTAAAAAAGGAGGTGCGGACATAAGAGTTTTATAAATTTTAAGCAATAAAAAATGGCCTATCACAAGTGACAGACCATTGATTTGAAAACCCAAGCTTTCAGAGGTTTAGCAACACTCTAGAAAGTAACAAAGGTAATCTGTGTTAAATTTTAGCGGACTTAACGCTGACTACTTTAGCAAAATTTAGAGTGTGAGTCACTCCTCTGAAAGCTCCATTTTGTAATTAGGAGCTGACCGATGAGTAATTGTACTTATCCTCAAGGCGTTAGTGTTCGCGCTTATGTTAGATACCGATTTTATCGGTGGGAAAATGTTTGTGCACACTGTCGCAGTTACCCAAATCAATTAAGTTTTTGGTAACACAATGAGAGGTTGAAAAGCCTCTCAATTTAAATAAAAGGAAACCTCAATGCCTCATATGACTCATAACTACATGTTAGGACTTGCGGCATTGCTGATTTCCTTTGGTATTACCTTTTATTTACCGATTGCTTATTTCTGGTTCAAAGTTCGCCAGCAGCGTAAGCAAAATAAGTAGTGGGGATCATTGCTCCTGTATAAAACTAGAGCATTCATCGACAAAACTTAATTTTGCTTACACAAATTAAGCGTATAGTAAGACATCTCAGCCAAGCTGAATGTCTCATAAAAGATATAAAGCAACGTAGAGAGAATTGATATGTCTATCCTAAGTTGGGACGATTTCGAAGATGATTCGCAAAAACCGGCTGCACCTGAACAGCAGCCTGCGCCCGTCGAGCCGCAAAAAGCGACTAATTCACAGATGGTATCTGATGCAGGCAACGCATCGCCGGATGTGGCAGCTGCACAACCCCTTAGAGCCACTCAAAACCGAGGATCAAATCCAACCGATTCGCTGGCAAGAGCATCTGCTTCCCTAGAGCAGCTTGATGTTGCACCGGGTCTGGAAGAGCTTGAAATGGGTGCGCAACGCGTTCAGGTTGATGACAAGGCGATGATCAACTGTCGTGCAGACTTGAACCAGCTTGTTCCATTCAAATACGAATGGGCTTGGCAGAAGTATCTGGACGGATGTGCAAACCACTGGATGCCACAAGAAGTGAACATGAACCACGACATTGCGTTGTGGAAGTCTGAAAATGGCTTGACTGAAGATGAACGTACCATTGTGATGCGTTCACTTGGTTTCTTCTCGACTGCCGATTCACTGGTTGCAAACAATCTGGTACTGGCGATTTACCGTCATATTACCAACCCTGAATGCCGTCAGTACATCTTGCGTCAAGCGTTTGAAGAAGCGATTCACACACACGCTTACCAGTACTGTATCGAGTCGCTAGGTATGGATGAAGGCGAAGTCTTCAACATGTACCGTGAAGTACCGTCAGTTGCACGTAAAGCTGCGTGGGGCCTGAAATATACTCAGTCTTTAAGTGATCCTACGTTCAAAACCGGCACACCTGAAAATGACCAGATCCTGCTTCGCAACCTGATCGCGTTCTACTGTGTTCTTGAAGGTATTTTCTTCTACTGTGGTTTCAGCCAGATCCTGTCTATGGGCCGTCGTAACAAGATGAATGGTGTTGCCGAGCAGTTCCAGTACATCCTGCGTGACGAGTCGATGCACCTGAACTTCGGTATCGATATGATCAACCAGATCAAGATCGAAAACCCGGGTCTATGGACCACTGAATTCCAGGAAGAAATCATTCAGATGATTCTTGAAGGTACGATGCTGGAAATCGAATATGCACGTGACACTATGCCACGCGGTGTACTCGGCATGAATGCTGGCATGATGGAAGAATACCTGAAGTTTATTGCTAACCGTCGTCTGGCGCAGTTAGGCTTGCCTGAGCAATTTGCTGGTGTGAACAACCCGTTCCAGTGGATGTCAGAGATGATGGACTTGCGTAAAGAGAAGAATTTCTTCGAGACGCGTGTAACAGATTACCAAACTGGTGGTGCGTTAAGCTGGTAATTAGAAGATTAAAAAAATCCCGCTCCTGTAGCGGGATTTTTTTATATACAATTCAGTGTAATTCAATGCATAAAAAAATCTGACCAATCATAGTAATAATCATATAAAAACAGGCATGCAAATATGCTATTATCCATATGAAATTAAAAATAATTTAAAAATTAAACACAAAGAAAGAGGACAAAAATGAAAGGGGTTATTTTAGATTATTCTATCCAGCATAATGCTGGTGTGATTAGTGGGGATGATCAAAATCGCTATAACTTTAAAGGTTCTGACTGGCGTGGTCAGCGTCCCCCGGCAAGCGGAGACAAAGTAGATTTTGCAATTGATACTGAAGGACAAGCGATTGATGTATATCTAGCAATTGGGAATGCAAACAGTACTATTCAAAATTTATCAGTTCACTTAGACAAGATTTCCAATCAAAATCAGTCTGAAGAAAATTTCAATATAGTTGATTGGTTTGTAAAATGTCTAAAAAACTATGCAAATTTCACGGGTCGTGCACGTCGTAAAGAGTTTTGGTTCTTTGCCCTCACCCAATTTATTATATTAATTATTGCTCAAATTCTTGATGCAATACTTGGTTCTGAATTCTTATTTTATGTGCTAACTGTTCTTGCTTTATTTATACCAGCCCTTGCCGTATCTATACGCCGATTACATGATATTGGTAAATCTGGTTGGTGGTATTTAATTGGCTTAGTACCCTTAATTGGATTTATTCTACTGATTATTTGGTTTGCCACTGAAACAAAACAGAATAATAATGAATGGGGACAACCTGCTAAATAAAGCAGACAAAAAAAGGGCGATATCGCCCTTTTTCAATCATCATTTAGCCATATTTTCGGGCAAAATCTTCTTCTGAAGTACATAAATAAATAATAAACTCAATAAATGCGACAATCGCTGGGATAAATGTCCAGCAGAAAATCAGATAGACAATTCCCCAGCCTATACGACCTAAATAAAATTTATGAACACCAAATCCACCTAAGAAAAGTGCAAGCAGTGCCGCAACAATTCGATTTTTTTGTCCAACTTGATTTGTAAAAGGATTAGGAGCTGACAACAAATAAACGTCTTTCGCTTGCCCCTGTCCTAATGTCTCAAAATCTACACGCTGTCCACGTGCTGGCAGAGTCTGACCTCTCCACTCACTACCAATGAATTGATAACGGTTCTGATCATCTCCACTAATAATACCGGTATTATGCTGCACTGAATAATCTAAAATAGACCCTTGCATTATTATCTCTTATTACATGTTATCTACAGGTTAAATTATAAACATAACACTATAAAAAGACACTATATTTCAAGTTATTATTAACGTAGAAAAAGATTTTCAATTTACTTACTTCATATTTATTCTAATCAAATATTAGATAGAAAATGGAGGAACTTTACAAGTTCACCCTCCTCACCCGTGATCAGTCTGCTTATCTCACCGATCGATATTCTAAACGAGTCGAAAGTGCCGAGGAACTATCGAAACGGGTGAATCAGCAAAAGATCTAGTTTTATCTCAAATCCTCTGATCAACTTTTCAAAACTTAAATATTAAAAAATCCCGCTCAGGAAACGGGATTTTGTTTTTTTGAAAATTTAACAGCCCTAAATCATTTCAATTAAAATTCTTTTGTCACACTCAAACCAGCGCTCCAGTTCCGCCCTTCTGCCGGCTCAAAGAAACGGTTATTGCTTTCATTGACAATCACCGAACCAGCATAATCTTTATCAAACAGGTTATCGACACGCGCAAAAGTATTCACCGCCCAATCCTGCATTTTCCAGTGATAACCCACATTGGCGCCAGCAACCGTGTAGCGTGGTGCAGCATCAGAATTCAAGTCATTCACATAAATCTTGTCCGAGTAACGCACATCCAGACCTGCATGTAGACCTTTTTCAGGCTTCCAGCCCAAACTTAAAAATGCCTGATTTTTGGCAATCCCCGGAATATAGTTTCCTGATTCAACTCTCGACACTGCAATACTGCCATTCTGATTTAAAATTTCAGGAATATCTGCATCAAAAGTAGCATCAATATAGCTATAGCTGGCCTGTGCAGTGAGGTCACGCCATAGGTTTTTATTCCAGGAGAGTTCAATACCTTCTCTTAAAGTTTTATCCGCATTACGGAAAGTAGAGCGACCATTATCATTACCTGCAGAAACAATGTCATTCTTTGTCTTGGTCTGAAAAACTGCAACAGTAAAATCACCTAAGATATTGGCAGACTTCAACCCAAGTTCATAGGTTTCACTTTCTGCTGCTTTTAAATTAAGGGCTTTATCAAAACTCCCACTTGCAGGATAAGCCATTTCGGTAAAGGTGGGCGTTTCAAAGCCTTGTGCATAACTGGCATAAGTCATCAGCTCAGGAAAAATCTGCCAGCTTAACGCAGCTGAAGGCAGTAATTTCTGATAATCGGTTTTACCCGAATTATTGCCATTCGCCAGAAACTTGTCTTTAGACTTGAAATGTACATTGCTATAGCGCAGGCCGGCATCTAGAGTCCAATCTGGCATAAAGTTATAAGATATCTGTAAATAAGGATCCGCATTCCATAAGGTATTGTCTTCATCACGACGTAACTCACCTTTAACTCCAAAAGTATTCCCCACATAGTTTAGATAACCTTTTCGGTCTTCGGTCATGGCATCAACAGCAAGTCCAGCAATCAATTTAGTATTTGGCAAAACATCTCTATCTGTCCAACGTAGGTCTGCCCCATAAAACTGACGGTCAAAATCAATGACACCACCGGGATGATTTCGGGCTAGTTGAACTGTATTAGGTTTACAAATATCAGTATTTTCTTCATATGCACACTTTGGAATCGACTGATATTGCGTGACTGCGCGCTGTCCCCAGTAGGCCATGCCATACAGTTCATGCTGGTCATTGATCGGCTTATTCCAGGTCAAACCTGTTTGCAGTTGTTCAATTTCTTTACGAGCATTGTATTTGGTGACATTACCAACCACTTGCTTCGGATTGGCTTCCCATTGTGGACGAGTTAAACCACCTGGATCATCTGCTTCAATTTTGACGTAGTTATTGACCCAGTTAATTTTACTGCCATCTTCCAGATCCCAAGTCAGTTTGGCATTATTCAGAACTTTATGTGCACTGCTGTGGTCACGGTAACCATTGGTATCAAAATAAGAGGAGCTAATGACATAGCTTGGCTCTGAAGCATTCTCTGAACCGCCTTGCAAAACCAGCTTGGTCTGCCCTTTGTTCTGGCTCCCTGCAGAATGCCCCAGTTCAATTGAGTCAGCACCTTGCCCTTCCTTTGTGGTGGTTAAAATCGTTCCCCCGGAAGAGTTGCCATAGAGTGATGAAAATCCACCACCCAATACTTCAATATGGTCCAGACTGTTCAAATCAATATTCGAGGTTTGTCCCTGTCCATCCGGCATCGTTGCAGGAATTCCATCCACATATAAACGCACACCACGCACACCAAAACTGGAACGCGCACCAAAGCCTCGCATCGAAATTTGTAGGTCTTGGGCATAGTTTTCACGATTGTTTAACTGTAATCCCGGAACGCCTTTTAATGTTTCCGAAAGATTCACATTCATGCTGTTATCTTGTTCTTGATTCAGATAATACACTGACGCCGGTGTGGTCAATCGCTCCCGATCTGTACGGGTCGCTTGAATGACAATCGTGTCTAAGCTTTGGACTTCTTGTGTATCATTTTCTGCATAAATGTTCTGACCTACGCAAGCAATCAGGCAGGACAGGGTCGATTTCACAAATGGAAATTTCGGGCTTTGATACATATATGACAGGCCTTATTTGAAAGTGGTTTAATACGGCAAATACCTTATCGAGATGGCGTACATCTCATGATTCAATTCATTTTATTTTAAGCATCGATATCCAATAAATGCGTTGATTCGATGACATATAGTTCGCTCAATGGATAGAAAAACTTTGAGCTTAAAATTCTGTGTTCGGTAAATTCAGACTTGATTAGTCCTTTATCTGAATAGCACTGAAAATCAGCCATATACAAAGAATATTATTTTAATGTGATCTGAATAAAATTGAGCTTTCAGCAACAAATCAACATCATTTCTCTGTGTCCTTAAAACTCGATGTAGGCATTCAACAATAGCGTATAAAAAAGCCTGACGAATCAGGCTTCTTCATACTTAATTAAAGGTTCAACTATTTATTGTCTGGCAAGGCATAAGCCACCAGAGAGTCGCCCATTTTGGTGCCAAAGGAACCATGACCACCGGCCATAATGACCACATATTGCTTACCATTGGCTTCATAGGTCATTGGCGTAGCCTGACCACCTGCAGGTAGACGACCTTTCCATAGTTCATCACCGTTGTTCACGTTAATGGCACGGATGTAGTTATCTTGAGTTCCACCCACAAACATCACGTTGCCCGCAGTTGAAATAGGACCACCCAACATCGGCACACCCATTTTGAATGGCGGCAATGGAATGCCTGGCATACTGTCACGAATGGTACCGATACGGCGTTTCCAGGCCACTTCATGAGTATTTAAGTCCACACCTGCAACAAAGCCCCATGATGGCTGTTTACACGGCAGCCCAAACGGAGACAGGAACGCACTGATTTCAACGCCATAAGGCACACCATACATCGGTTGAACGCCGGCTTCTGTACCTGCACCTTTAGCCGTCTTAGGACGGTTCGGATCTTGAGGAATCAGTTTTGATACAAATGGCAGGCCAATCGGGTTGGTTAATGCAATTTGACGGTCCGGATTCACCGACATACCACCCCATTCAAACACACCTAGGTTACCCGGGAAGACCAGCGTCCCATTTTCAGAAGGTGGGGTATAAATGCCATCGTAATTCAGTTTGTGGAAAGCAACACGGCAGACCAACTGGTCAAACATGGTCGCACCCCACATCTGTTTATCGGTCAATTTATCTTGTGGCGCCAGATTAAAATCAGAGAACGGTTGAGTTTTAGAATAGAACTCACCTTTGGTTTGGGGTCCACGTTTCACAGATTGTGGTACCGGTTTCTCGGTAATCGGCACAATCGCTTTACCATTACGACGATCCAGCACAAAAGCATTCCCAGTTTTGGTCAAGACATAAATGGCTGGAACCATATTGCCACTTTTGTCTTTAATCTCGGTCAATGTCGGCTGTGAAGGTACGTCCATATCCCACAAATCATGATGGGTAGTCTGGAAGTTCCATACTAGCTTACCAGTCGTCGCATTCAGGGCCAGCATCGAGTTGGCATAACGCTCGTCCAGTTCAGTCCGGTGACCACCGTAAATATCCGGGGTACCGACACCCGTTGGTACGTAGACGATGTCCAGCTCTGCATCATAGGCCAAAGGTGCCCAAGCATTTGGAGAGTTATGTACAAATTTTTGACCCGGTGCAGGAATCAAATTCGGATCTTCAGCGCCTGTGTCAAATACCCAAAGCAGTTCACCGGTATTCACGTCATAACCACGGATCACACCCGATGGTTCTTCAGTTGAATAGTTGTCGGTAGTTGAACCCGCAATAATAATGGTGGTGCCGGTTACTACAGGCGGTGAGGTTGGAATATAACCGCCCGGATATGGGAATGGCATATCTTTTTGCAGATCGACTTCGCCATTTTTACCAAAATCAGAACAGACTTTACCGGTGGTCGCATTGACCGCCACTAAACGCCCATCATTGACCGGTAAAATGACTTTTTGTGGACATTCAGCAGAGCTGCTTTTTTTCGCAGCGAGACTGCTTTCAAAACCAGCCGTATTGTTGACATCATAATAAGACACGCCACGACAGGTTAAATGCTGATAGGTATGATCAGCTTTCAGCTTTGGATCATAGGTCCATTTCGCCTTACCTGTTGCCGGATCAAGCGCAGTCAATTTCTGGTGAGTGGTACAGATGTACATGTTGTCACCCACCTTGATTGGGGTAACCTGATTGGTGGTTTCACCCGAGTCATTTTCAGTCTTGAATTCGCCCGTGTGATATTCCCAAGCCACCTGCAAATCTTTGACATTTTCAGTATTAATCTGCTTTAACGGTGAATACCGTAAACCGGACTGGGTACGACCATAAGCAGGCCAGTCTTCATCTGCCACACCCGGGATTGGCTGGTGGGCTGCAGGCTGCTGAGATTTTAATTCACCGCGAATTTCTTGCGGGTCATTAAATACAGCATAAATCATGACAGCGATGGTAATAGCCAGTGAACCACCCAGGGCAATTTTCGCACCTTTGCTTTGATCAAAACCGCGTGTTACTACGGGAATCAGCAGGGCCAGACCAAACAGCCCTAAAATATCTAAACGCGGCGCAAGTGCAAAGAAATCTGAACCGACTTCCCACAGCCCCCACACCACTGTCGCCAAAACGAATATGGCATAAACAAGGAGTGCAGCACTTTTTCGTTTATACAAGAGAACTGCGGTCGCAATAAAGAGAATACCTGCAATGATGTAGTACCAAGACCCACCCAGCACTGCAAGATAAATCCCTCCAATCAGCAGTCCTATACCGAAAACAGCGGCAATGACCGCTAAAATCGTTTTCAGTACTGAACCTGATGATGAAGTATTCATATTGAACACCTATAAAAGTTTTTTTGAAAGTCCATGCACATGACAAGCATGAGCACCCTTATTGTTAAATTCTGAGTTATAAATACATCAATGTCTTAAGCAGGCATTGCCCATTACTGCAACAAAGCACCTAGAGATTCAATAGTGTATTTGCAACTAAAAACTATATTTTAAAATGACGTATTAAACTTGATTCCGCCCACCCAGACATTTTCACCATCTTTATATGCACCGACGTGACGCACATATTGCACATTCGGGCGAATGGTGAGCCAATTAGTGGCATGTAAGCCATAATAAATTTCTGCATCGATTTCTTGATGACGGTCAGCACTGACATCGTCATTCATGTTGATGCGTGCAATACCAAATGCGATTTCATCTTGAGGGCGTGAATCCATTGCACCCTTATAAACCAGCCCGATATTTTGCATATCACTGACATTATTGGTTTTGGAGTCATGCACTGTCGCATTCACAAAGCCGGTCAAACCACGCGAAGCATCTCCGTCATGTGCAGTTAATTGTTGCTTGGCAACGATCCAGCCACCATGGTGATGATCGGTTTGATCTGGATTGGAAATGACTTCAGCTTCCGCCGTGCTGTAGTAATAACCGGCGCGGTATTCACCTGGCAATTTTTGTGTGCCCAGTTTAGGCGTCCAGACCACTTCTGCAGGAAGCATTGCCCCTTTGGAGCCGTCCGTACTCAGATTAAACCCTTTACCACGTTCCAGATTCTCAGGGTTGTATTCATAAACACCGACTTGGGCATAAAATTCAGGGTTAAGGTTATATTTGACCCGTGCAGCCCATTGGCTTACCGGCCAGTTGTACCACTGATCGCCAACCCAGTTCCCGACTTGTGAACCGCATAGGGCCAGATTCTGAAAATCGCAGTCAAAACTGTTGAAGTCTTCGCCTTCACCGAAGCGCCCGACTTTCACATCCAGTTTTTGTTCCAGGAATTTTTTCTTGATCCATAAATCAGTCAGACGCCAGGTTTGACCACGGCCCCAGACCTCTTGTACTGAACTCAAATGACCGTTTAAAGCAGCAGCGCTTTGAGACAGTGACTGACCATTACGCTGAGTGACAGTAATTTGCGCTTCAGTATCTTGCCAGCCTGCAATTTTTGCCAGATCCAGATGTGCCCCAAAAACAAACTGGTCCGCATATTCAGTTCTATGGCTTGAAGATCTTTGTGCATCGATCAAGCTTGCCATTTCACCCGTATAACCAAAACTGAAATCATAGCCCTGATTTTGGAGTGCTGTACGTTGCCCGTTCCAGTCACCGAGCATCCACGGGCTTTCCGAACTGAAAGCAGCTTCAGCATGCACAGTGGTCGTGGTTAAGATGAAAGAGGCACAGCAAAGGTAAACGGCCTTCGATAATGGGGAGAGATACATTGAATGTGATACCTTCATCACAATATGAAGCTTTTTATTATACGCCTGTTGATTTTAAAAAATCGTTAATAATAGATAAAAAGTATGAATAAAATGTTATATTTATTAGTATTATTATATGCTTTTTGTAAATTTAAAATTTATAAGTATCTGTTTATCATCATATTAAATTTAACAACATCAAACCATAGTTCCAAAGAAAAATTTGATATTCATCAGATAGATTTAGCTTTAATTTCTTATAAAAGATTCAGAGATAAATCAGCGCCATTACTATTTAATTTTCTTCATTTCAAATCATGCAACGCTACATTTTTTGTTGATTGAATACTGAATCACTATTGCGATAAGGCTTTCAAAAACATGAAAAAATTAGATTATGCTAAAGTTATTCTGATAAGAAATTGCGTCGCTTTAAAACAATAATCTAGCTTAATAGACGAGAACAAGCATGAAAGGTTCAATCCTTGATTTTTCTATTCAACACAATACCGGTTTTATCTCGGGGGATGATAATCAGCGCTATAGCTTTAATGGCGCAGACTGGCGTAGTGAGCGTCCACCTTCACGCGGTGATCGGGTCGATTTTATCGTCAATACCGCGGGTGAAGCATCTGAGGTTTATTTAACCTCAGGCAGTTCTATTTATCTGGGAGAAAAAATTTCCAGTCAGCTTGGCAAATATTCAAATCTGGATCAAGCCGAGGAAAATTATAGCAGCATTGACTGGTTTGTAAAATGTCTGACCAACTATGCAAACTTTTCCGGCCGTGCACGCCGTAAAGAATTTTGGTTCTTTATGCTGTTTTGTGTAATTTTAGGCATTGTTGCTGAGGTAATTGATACAGTTTTAGGCACTAAACCGCTGGTGAATAGCCTGCTTAATCTGGCACTTCTAGTCCCAAGTCTGGCCGTTGGCGCGCGTCGCTTGCATGATGTAGGACGCTCTGGTTGGTGGCAATTACTGACGCTTACCGTGATTGGCATACTGGTACTGATCTGGTGGTGGGCAACTGAAACCAAGCAACAAAACAATGAATATGGTGCTCCTGCCAAATAACTGAACCTTACAAATCCCGTCTTGATACGGGATTTGGTTATCGATTATTTAATGACTAAATATCAGCAAAATCAGACTTTCTCCATGCTGCAAGATCAATTAGTGAAATTTCCAGATGCTGTATGGGTGCAAATCTATAAAGATAAAATGCAGCTGATGAATATAGATGGCACGATTACGCATACCCTGCTACCCGATGTGCCCTATGCCCATCCGCGGAGTATTATTGCCGACTTTGATGCAGCCGCGGTGACGCTGAAACGGCTGTTACCATCGTCAATGATGAAGAAACTATTTAGCTCTATAGCACTGCTGCAAATTATGGATCTGCCTGAAGACGGTTTAACCGAAGTTGAAAAGCGTGCGTTACTCGAACTCGGTTATGAAAGTAGCGTGCAAAATGTCATCCTGTTTGACCATGCAGGAAATGCTCTGACCAAAGCCAGAGTTCCCCCCCAACATCGAATGACGATCATCAACATTTTACTGGTGATCATCATTATGGTGGTGCTGGCATCGACCTGGTTTTTGACGCTTTAAATGTTCATCCAAGAGCAAAAATCCCGCACGCTGCGGGATTTTTATTGAGATAACCATCTAATAAGAGAATTGATCTCTATAGATGAACCAGCTTATAGACATCGCCTCTCTAAAAATCAGCTCAAATAAAATAAGCAAAAATTAGGGTTTATTTAAAATAATCTAATAACTGATTAAAGCGGTCAATTTTATATTTAGGTTGTGCCACTTCCAACTCTTCCTGACTACCATAACCATAATTTACCGCAATAGTATCAATACCATTTTGACGGGCACCAAAAATGTCATGCTCACGGTCACCCACCATCAGGCATTGATCGGCCTGTAATTTTTGCTGCTCTAAAATATACTGAATCAGCTCAGCTTTATTGGTTCGCTCGCCATTCAGCTCACTACCATAAATGTCGGTAAAATACTGGGCCAGATCAAAATGTTCCAGAATCTGTTTGGCATACACCGTGGGTTTTGCTGTGGCGACAAACAAGCGATAACCACGGCGTTTCAGTTCTGCCAGCGTTTCTGTCACCCCCTCAAAAACATGATTTTCATAGAGACCCTTGACTGCAAAGCGCTCCCGATAACCCATCAGAGCCTGCTCCGCCAGAACATGATCGGCTTCAACATTTAAAATTTTGGCCAGTGAGGCTTTTAAGGGCGGACCAATAATCCAGTCGATATTAATCTCGTCACTAATCGGATGGCCAATTTTTTCCAGACCATAGCGCGCAGACGTCGTAATCCCCACTTTTGGGTCAGTTAATGTCCCATCCAGATCAATTAAAATATTCTTAATCACCGCCCATCCCCTCTCATCAGCACCGATATAAATTAATATCGAGAGTTCATTCAAATTTGCCTATACTAATGCAATTTTAGTGAATGAAGGACATCATTTTGCGCCCTACCGTACTTTGCTTTTCCGGTTTAGACCCTTCAGGTGGAGCCGGCCTTCAAGCAGATATTGAAGCCATTGGTCAAAGTGGTGCACATGCGGCAATTGCCTGCACAGCCCTCACCATTCAAAATTCACAGCAGGTTTTTGGTTTCAAAGCCACTTCCAGAGAATTACTGTTGGCACAGGCCAATGCGGTGATAAATGACCTGCCCATTCGTTGCGTAAAATCTGGCATGTTAGGCACTACAGATAATATCGCGGCTCTGGCCGAGTTTCTGACTGCACATCCAGATTATCTCTATGTGCTGGATCCGGTTTTGGTCGCCAATAGTGGCGGTTCGCTGGGCAATCAGGAAACGCTGGTCAAAGCATTTACCCAGTTGATTCCATTGGCCACCATTTTAACGCCGA
Source organism: Acinetobacter sp. YH12226 (assembly GCF_013417805.1). Classification (GTDB taxonomy): domain Bacteria; phylum Pseudomonadota; class Gammaproteobacteria; order Pseudomonadales; family Moraxellaceae; genus Acinetobacter. The sequence continues at coordinate 388,455 of NZ_VPDG01000001.1, forward strand.
ATACGGTTGAACTACGTGCCCTGACGGGTGAGCAGGATCTCAAGCTGGCCACTCAAAAATTATTTGAAATGGGTGCACAGGCGGTTTTGGTCAAAGGCGGTCATGAAGATACGCCAGATTACATTCAGAACAGTCTGTATATTGCAGATGAGCTGGTCAACGAAACTCGCTGTCCACGTCTGCCAGGTGAATATCATGGCTCTGGTTGTTCATTGGCCAGTTTCATTGCCGGACGTCTGGCTATGGGCGATCAGTTGAAAACCGCGGTACAGCATGCTGAAACCTGGTTATTTGGGGTATTAAAAAATGCTGAAATTCCTGTTCCAAATGGCCAGAGAATTCCAAAGCGTTTTTAAAATCACATGTTTTAAAATTAAAAAGCCTGAATGCGTCAGGCTTTTTTTATCGCTGCTATTTTATAAACAATACTATTTGGCCTGATAAATGACTTTGCTTACGTAGGTCGGTAAATTCCAAGCACCACCGGCGAAGCCTTTACATTGCACGGTCAGACTACTGAAGCTTTTGACAAATTTCTTGCCATTCCAGGCCCATTCGTCCTGACTCAGACAATCACCCAAACCACGTACTTTATGCCCGGAAAATATCTGGCCTTGGCTAAATGTTTCTCCTGAGGTGGTTACCAGCTGTTTCAGCTGCTTGTTTTTGTCCATCAGCCAGAAGCCACTACCCATATTATAAGCTCCGCGCCAGCACGGAATCTGAATCAGCTGAGTCTGAGCATTAATGGGATAAATCGTCATAACATCATCATTGAGAAAACGCTGGCTAAACAGCAAATCACATTGATCCTCGTTGGTGGTGGCTTGCAGTTTTCGAATCATCTGCTGACTTGTTGCCGTATTCAGTTTTGCTTGAGTGACTTTGCCTGACTGATATTTTGGGATCTGAATTTTCGGTATCGCTGCAGCTTTGAGCACCGCCTGATTGGATTTTTTCCCCGGCCTGATCAAGGCTGAGGGCGTAGAAAGTCGACGCTGAAATTCATCCATCTTGAGTAAAACGGCACTGGCACCGGAAGTCGACAGGTTCCAGCGTGATTGCGTATTCTTAAATACAACCGGAGCTGTTCCCTGTACAGCTTTTAGCAAGGCTCGCGTTTGATCAGTACTGAGTTGCCCTATTCCCTCCCGATTCAGACCAATCACACCATAAGGTGTGCTGGCAATTTGTAGCTGAAGCTGTCGTGTAGGTGTGGCAGCAGCTAAGGGTAAAATCTGGACTTGGGCTTTGATACTACTGTTTGCACCCGCAGCACGCTCTAGTAGCACCGAAACCGGCTGATCAATATCTTGATCCGATTGATAACCGGCAGCGCGGCAGGTGCCGGTATTATCACAGGAAATTTCCCAGTCTTTATGTAAAAAATGCAGTCCCTGAATAGCAGCCAGACTCCATGAACTGATACTGGCTAGACCAAATGTGATACTCATGATTTTGATGCTGTAGATCCATTTTTGTTTCATCATTTAGTCCTTATTTAAAACGCTTGCCGAGGTAGCAGGCTGCATCTGCTCAATCTGCTTCTGTTTATCTTTTTTCTTGCGCTCATTGCTCAGGGTCGCCATTAAATCCTGCGCCAAAGCCTTAAGCAGAATCATATCTTCGGCCTGCATCTGTCTCGGTTGTTTATCCAGCAGACATAGACTACCAAGCGCAATTCCATTTTTATCTTTTAAGGGCACACCGGCATAGAAACGGATATGATGCTGTCTTAACTCTGACAGATGCGGAAAGCGCGGGTCACGCTGCAAGTCTTCAATCACCAAAGGCTCATTCTGATAAAGCAGATGGGTGCAAACTGAATCCTTGCACATTTTCCGGGTTGCAATAGGTTCTTGGGTAAAAGGACTAACTGGAATATACATTTCGTGCTGATTCAGCCAGGAAATTTGTGCGTAATCAACGTCAAAGGCTTGACGGGCTTCTTCAATATATTGTTTATAAAGGATCTGATGACGGTGATCTAATAATCCCAACTCATTTAAAGCCTGCTGCCGTTCTTTTTCATTCTTGATCTCCAGATTCTCAAACCAGCTTTCGCCTTCATTCAAGGTATAAGTTTCGACAGTCAGAATCAGATCATCGACATTATTGACCAGTGCTTCCAGCTCAAAACGTTGTTGCAGTTCATCCAGAAGCTCCAGCTGCATCACGCTCCAAGTCGCAAAAATGATTTTCAGCTCAGGATATTGCTGTGCCAGTCTATATTTCAGCAACCGGATCTGTGCCGCAGGCGCATGATGAAAAATCGACACACATAAAATCTTGATCGAAGCTGGTAATGCAATACCCTTTCCTGATTCACTCGATTGAATCAGCACATCCGAATCATTTCGGGCAGCAATATTTTTGAGATTCAGCGCGTGTGCCACCATGGCAGAAATTTGGGTATCAATTTCCCAACGCGCACCGACACAATAAACTTCGGGCTGCTCGGTACTTAATTTACTCGGATAGGCTTTTTGAAACGCATGATTAAAGAACTGTAAGCCCTGATAAAGACGCAAACGGTGCTCGGCAGTAACATCAGTATCATGTCCTTGAGAATAAATCCGAATGGCTGGAATGGCCACTTCGCCATAGAACATTTGTACACGACGGGCCACCTCCTCTGCACTGGGCTTTTTCGGTAATTGCGCACAGATGTAATCATTGGTTACCTGCATTGCATCATTGACTTCATCAGCCACCAGTCGTTGATAAAAACGTTCGGAGGGTGACAATACTGGCGTACTGCCAAGCAAAGTTTTAACAAAACCCAGTGCCGGCACGTAGTTGGACAAAACCAGCAGGCAGGCAGTCAACGGCGTCGACAAGATCAGCCCTACCGGTCCCCAGAGGGTGGTCCAGAACGTGGCCGCCAGAATAATTGCCAAAGTAGACAGACCGGTACTTTCCCCATACAGCCAAGGTTCAATCACGTTATTGCTGATGAGTTCCAGCACCAGTATCAAGCCCACAGTCCAGAGCACCATGTCCCAGCCCGGATCAACGGCGAAAGCCAGTGTAATCGGGAAAATAGCTGAAACGATCGGACCAACATAGGGTACAAAACGCATAACCACCGCGACCAGCCCCCACATGATCGCTGCTGGCACGCCAATCAATAACAGCCCAATCGCCATGGGAATACCATAAGTGACATTGACCAGCAGCTGCATGCGCAAATAGGTCCCGATACTTTTGCCGGCATCATCCAGCGCATCGGTGCCGATATTCAGATTACCGCCCAAGAGTTTCAGAAAGCGATCATGCAGGTCTTTGCCATTGAATAAAATCAATACCATAAACAGGAACACTATCCCGATAATCGCCAGCGGATTCAGGATTTTATTCAACCAGTCCAGCGCAGCCTCTTCACTCGTTGGCTCTAGGCCCACGACTTTGACATTCTGCACATTCGGGTCTTCTGTTTCCTGTTCGGGAGTGTCTATCGAATCTTCAACTGTGTCAAAGGTCTGGATCGCACCATCCCACATACTCGGTCCCTGACGATAGTTTTCGAGCATTTTCAGTTTTTGCTGGATGGTGTCCTGATATTGCGGCAGTTCCTGACTTAGCTTGCCAAGTTGCACCCCCAGATAAGTTGCAGTGCCGCCCAGAAATGACAAGGTCAGGCACATGACCAAGCCAATTGCCGCCCATTGGGGACAGCCCCAGCGCTTTAAGCGAGAAACCAGAGGAGAAAGTAAAAATGCCAGCAGAATAGCCAAAGCCAGCGGAATAAAAATATCACGGCCAAAATACAATGCCGTCATGACTACAGCAGCAATTACAAAGCCTGCCATCATTCTGAGTGCATGTTGGGTGCGCTGCCGTTCGGACTGATCCGGCATCAATACTTCAGTCTGTTGTTGCAGGTTGGCCTGTCTTGGTTTTACTTGACTGTTCTTGTTGTTATCCACCTGAAAAGTCCTAAAATATTATTCCTTCAACATAATTTAGGACTTTCTATATTTTTGTTACAAAGGTATTCCTGTAATCATTTGCAAAGATATTTCACTTAAATCTTTTCAGGTAAGTGGATTAACTCACGCTTTTGATCCGGCGCATTTTCCGGGTTTCGAGTTGCACAGGAACTGAAGTATGTTGATGCAGCAATTGCCATTTGCCCTGCTGCTTGCTCAGGCACATGCTGACCCGACACCAGCCCAGCTGGAAAATCGGTTCAATCACCGCATAACTCACCCGTACATAACCATCGACTACAGCCAGATCAGAAGTGACATGAATATTAAGGTCTTGGCGTTCGATGCGTATGCCTTCCGGTATAAATGCCCGATATTGCTGCCAGAGTGCCTGATAGGCTTCTACACCTTTCACTTCCATACTGACATCGACCAGACGGATATCGGGTCGGCATAATTGAACAATATCCTGAATTTCAAGTCTGGCTACGGCATTATCCCACTCCTGAAGAAATGCCATGACTTCCTGAGCCAATTTTTCATCCCCAAAAACCTGCATTAAAGTTTCCTCAACCGGACAAGTCAGACCTGAAATCTGGGATTCAATCAACTCACCCGATTTCTGATCTTTTTGTTCTTATTATTTTGCTTATGCTAAAGCGTTATTCTCGCTTTGCTCTTCCCACTGCCGGATTGGATACAGCTCACCTGAAGATTATTTTTTAAATTATTTTTATTTTAATCAGGATGAATATGCTGTTTCTAGATTGGATGATTCAAAAATCAGCAGCGATTAAAAGTTACTTTAGAACTTTTATCGCATGCCTGTAAATGACATAAAGCGTCATTTAAAAATAGAAATAATTTTAGATCTGAATAAAATAGCGAGCTGTTACAGACCAAGTCGATCTGTTTATAAATTTCGTATAGCATTGATAAAGTTTCAAGGCATTTGATCCATGTCATCTCAGCAAATAAAAGCCATCATTCAGATAACAGCTTTACGATAAGTCTGCTTTGGCATTTCAATGATTTCGACACGAAGCTGTATTTTTAAGTCTGGCTGGGCCGCAATATATTGCTGCATGACGTCGAGCACCAATTCGGAAATTGCCTGACGAACTTCGACACTGCGCCCGCTCAACAGTGAAACTTTAGCATGCACATAGGCCTGATCTGTAACAACATTCAGTCCAATCACATAATCCTGCTGCATAATCGCACGACTTTTTAAATCATTGGGATCGGTGACATGGCCGGCGTTAAAAAGTGCCTGATGAATCGCGACCAATAAGGGTTTGATCTCGATATGTTGCAGATTGTCAGAATATTCCAGATGCAGGTGCGGCATTAAAGGGATCTCAAATCGAAATGTGAGGATCAGGCGACAGGAAAATGATCAGCCCCGAATTTCAGCAATAATGAGAATAATACGATACATCAACCGTATTATTCTCTCGTCAGAATTTTAGTCTAGGGCTAAATTTAAGCTTTCTTGACATATTCTGATTTCAGTTTCATCGGGCCGATTCCCTCGATTTTACAATCGATATCATGCCCATCTGCAGCATCAGGCAGCAAGCGGATACTTTTGACTTTGGTACCTACTTTCACCACTGAAGATGAACCTTTGATTTTCAGGTCTTTAATCACCGTTATACTATCACCATCTGCCAGCACATTGCCATTGGCATCCTTAATGATCACTTGTTCTTCAGTGACTTCACCTTCTTTCCACTCGTGTGCGCATTCAGGACAGATCAGTAGATCACCATCTGCATAGGTATATTCAGATTGACATTTTGGACAGTTTGGCAGACCCATAAGAACCTCGAAAAAAGAGAAAAATTAAATAAATGAAACAAATAAGCTCACAGTATAGCATCTTTGTCAGGCGCGCTGATGGAGAGGACATTGGGATGAAACCAACACAGGAGATCCAAGGAATTAATTGTCTGAAATCTGCGGATTAACCAGCAAAGACAGGAGTTGCAGTGATTCCTGCCAGCTCAAATGACACACCGCCGGCGGCACCACATCCGGATAACCTACCTGAATAATATGCAAACCGGTACCGATTGACACTTTTTCAAAGATGATCGTCACCTCTATTTCACCCTGCAAGTCGGGGGTAGAAAACTGATCGGTATAGCGCAGCAGCTGATTGGGAATGACCTCATGATAAATGCCATGAAAATGATGCTGGGTTCCGGTAGAAAAATTGGTAAAGGTGGTTTTATAGCTGCCGCCGGGTTTGACTTCCGCATGTTCTACTTTGGCAATAAAGCCATGTGGTGCCAGCCATTTGACCAGTGCATCCGGATGTACAAAGGCACGATACACCCGCTCCGGTGGTGCACTAAACACACGATGCATTTTTAAGGTGTAACTCATTTTTTCTTGTCCTTTGTTCTTATTATTTTTTATTGCGGGATATTCCCTGCATTTGTTGTGACTAAATTATCAGCCTGAGTTAAGTACTCATCTGAGTTATTTTATCCAGTTTTGAGCTGGCTATATATAATGAGTATGTATCTATACTCAAGCTCAAATCTTCATCTAACGATTAAATAGAGCAATAAAAAAACCCGGCAGCACCGGGTTTCTTACTTTAAATCATTTAAATACAAGCATGCTCAGCTACTACGCAGGCTGCCCTCTTCGTCATCCAACTCATCATCATAGACATAGGCCATGCAACCCCAACCATCATATTCACCCTGAAATTGTGCCGCGATTTTGCTGAACCATTGTTCCAGATCCACGATATCTTCGTAAGCAGGTTCCATATACACATAAATCGTGATGATCCATTCCAGGGTATCGCTTTCTTCGTCCTGAAACAGGCTGATTTTTTGCTCTTCTTTTAATAGATGCAAGGCACAACGATCCGCCTGCGCTTCATCCGCAAAGGCAATCGAAAATTCAATTTCATGTGCCTCTTGCAAGTCGTCGCCATCCTGATGCATTTGCCACAGTACATTGCCATTTTCATCGTCCGGGAATTGATTGTAATCACGTGACATAGAAGTATCCTTATTATGATGCTGTTTTATTCTGCATTTAAGATTAGCTGATTTTTGTACAATTATCGAGATACAGACAAAAAATATTATCTTTTAACCATAAATAAACATATGATTTTTATAAATATAAAAATAAGTAAGAGGATCAATATAGTCAAGATTCCTCAAGGCCAAAAATCCTGAAAAATATCAGGATTTAAACCAACTTATGGCATTCAGAATACTCTGGTAAAAATCTTCTAGACCTATGAATGTCATGATCTACGCGATGTGTGGATGCAGATGATCCTGTTCCAATTGCAAAACCAGCGCAGCAAACTTGAGTTCTTCTAAACGCAGATCAAGATAGGATTCTTGAATCATCGCCTGACTCAGTGTCTGCCCGGTATAATTCAGCAAGACATAATCATCCTTTAAGGCCTGCAATATCTCGCCCAAATTTTCTGTGCTTAATTGAGAGAGATATAAATCTGCCTTACAGTTGAAAGCCAGACTCAGGATTTCAATAGTACTTCGACGGCGATTGTCGTCGACATAATTACAGCTCGCCACCTGCTGTTTTTCTATGGCCTGTTGAATTCTGTCACGGACATTGTGTAAATGCCCAACCGCATCCGTTTCGCTATAACCCTCAATCAGCTGCTCTAAAACCTGTGTTGCGGGAAGCTGCAAGCCGAAGCGCTGGGCCTGTATTTTATGCTGTAAAGCACTCAATACCTCTTGCAAGCGATGCTGTTGTTTAGCCTGTTCATAATAACCGTGCAAACTTTGTCGGGCCTGCTGTTCAACTTCAATTAATGCTTGCGCCTGAAACTGGGCAAGATAATCTTTTACTCTTGCGATATAGGCTTTGAGATCATCGATCATGATCGAAGCATCCAGCTTGGTCGCTTCAACAAAGTTTTCAGCCTGCAAAGTCCGGTTAATAATATATTGCTCGATATCCCAGATATCCTGATATTTTTTATATTTATTCAGGGCAATGTTTAAACTGCCATTTTGTACCCGCAATTGGGTGATTTCATAATTCAATTCATCGACTTGAGTTTCATAATCTGCCAATTTGCTGCGGGAATGATCCAGGTTTTCCTGTAAAAACTGGATATTGCTGCGTAATGAAGCCTGTACCTTTAAGCTCCATAGCAATGCACATATTAAAATACTCGCGAGAACGAAGAGAGCCATACTGAGCATCGTTCTTTCCTTTAACCCCGGGCAGCGCCCTAAACCATCAAATTAAAAATTTATTATAAAGTCATGATTAATTTTGCATCACTTCGGCCAGATAATCAAAGCCGTTGATCAATACTAAGTCATTCATTCATTTTATTTTTCTACAAAATTTTTATGTGCAAGTCATGTATGACTGACTACTTTCCAGCTCAAGACAAATCCATTCTGAAACAACTTACGATATTTTTTATATCAAAGGATATAATTTGAAAGTTTAAAAATAATGAAAGGAAGGTTAAAAAATCATAAAAATAAAGGCATCAGGCCTATAGCGGGAGATAAAAGAATAAAAAATCTCTAGGCTTATCGTCAAGAGATAAACCGAACATTAAAATTTATATTCTGCAGTAACTGCCGATCAGGCAATGGATCAGTAGAAAATTTCATTTGAACATGCTTATAAAGCCACTCATTTCCACGCTGTTATCGAAATAAATTCTCACACTTTTTTATTCGGATTGCCCAGTTTAAGAGCTTGATCCTGATCATATTTATGAGATTAAAAAGCATGTGTCCGGTTGAATCTAACTATTAAGCAGAATCAAATTAGAATGGTATGTCTGCCTTTATTTCAACCGGGACACCACTCAAAGGCTGGGTAAAAGCCAAATAACTGGCATGCAAGGCCATACGATTTAAAGGACTGCGCTGGGGTTCAGGATGATAAATTTTATCGCCAGTAATGGGATGACCGATATGCAGCATATGCACGCGTAGCTGATGGGAACGGCCAGTAATTGGTGTCAGTAGTACCCGGCTAATGTCTTGCTGGGGTAGATATTCTAAGGCCTGATACAGGGTTTTGGCGGCCTTGCCCAGTTCAAAATGCACCATCTGACGCGGACGGTTTTCCCAGTCGGTAATCAAAGGCACATCAACGCTGCCCTCACCTTCAAGTTTGCCTTGTACCAGTGCAACATAATTTTTATGTACCGTGCGTGCCTGAAACATTTTACTCACCGCCACTTCTGCATCGCGGTGTTTGGCAAACATCAAAATACCGGAGGTGGTCATATCCAGACGATGGGTAATTTTAGCCTGCGGATACTGATCTAAAACCCGTAAATAAGCGCTGTCATGATGTTCAGGTAAACGCCCCGGCACCGACAATAATCCGGCCGGCTTTTCAATCACCAGCAGATCATCATCTTCATAAACAATCTGCAACGGCTCTTGCGGTGGGCAATAAATAAAGTCGAGGTTAATCGGCATGTAGGTGTAGCATCTGGGGCAATGCGCGCAAAATAACAAGCGGGATTTAGCCTGTCAATCACTGCGCACAGCCAGATAGATTAATCTGCCAGATAATAATCGACTGTCGAGACCACGCGGACTTTCTTCAAATAGGGTGTATTGCTGTCACGATCTTCAATACTAAACAGTCCCTGATTGGCGGACTTGATTTTGCCCAGACTGCTCTTTGAATCGGCAGCAAATTTTTCTGCCACACTGCGGGCATTTTCGGTGGCTTGTTCAATCATTGCCGGCTTGATGTCATTCAGCTTGGTAAACAAATATTCCGTTCTTTGTCCAGAATCATCTCCAGCAAAGGCAATGCCTTTTCTGCCCAAAACCACCAAACGGCTTTGCGCTTTGCGTACTGTATCGATGTTGTGGGTATAGACTGTAATGGTCTGGCTGGCGGTGTAACGTAGCGCGACATTGGCATCCCCGCCATATTGCTGCGCGTATTTATCGGTGATACTCGGTGAAGCACTGGTAATTTCTTCCGTGCTAAATCCTTCATTTTTTAAGAAGGTCTGAATTTCCTGGGTATTGGTTTGCATGGTATCGTACAATTCGGCCAAATCCTGACTGCCGGCATTAAAGCGGATTGGCCATACCGCCACATCGGCTTTGACTTCGCGTTCCGACAAGCCTTTGACCGAAACTATACGTTCATACTGTTTAATTTTCAGCGCGCTATTGCCCAGAATCCATCCTGCAATAATCATTCCCAAGCCGATCAAGGCGCCTAAAATCAGGGCCGGTTTGAATTGATTCATCCTTCAACTCCTTTGAAATCTTTTTTCGTTCTTATTGATCCTGCCACGCTATCAAGTAGCGATAAAATGATACTAATTCAATCTTATTTTTATCACTCGAAGATTCAATCACAACATCGTACTTAACCTTGATTTATCAGATAGATTGCAATTAACGGCGTCAGGTTAAACAGCAGAATGCCAATTTTATACACAGCCATTCCTGAATAATGAATCACATTAAAACTGGCATCTGACAGCCGAAACCATTTTCCATGCACCTGCTTCATCCAGTTTCGAGCAAAAATAAAGACCATGAACCAGATCATGAGAATGACATAATTAATGAGTGTGCAAAACAGTAAAAAACGGCACCAGATATCGAGATTCATGAGGATTCCCCTAAGGGGCAACTGATGTTTTTAAAATAACAGATCGTGTTGAGAAATGAAGAGCTTATTTGTATCTTGCGTAGATGGATATTTTTCTTAAATTTATGATTTATATTTATTTTAATTTTTAATTCTACGTATATTGCTGGAGAATTTTTTAGGGTGTTGGGAAAACTCGCAATGGTTTACTTCAACTATCATTCTTTGTAAGACCTGATCTTATAGCCTATAAACTTTTGGTCTATAGCGTCCTAAGCCGAATCGAGACCTTTTGGGTTCGTACTGCACTCGCGTTTTGCGCCGCTCACAGCATGCTACTCTTTCCGATCCCATCACACCCTTGAAAGCTATATTAGGCAAAGATGGACGGGATTAATTTCCTATGTTTTTTTAATTTGCATTAAATCTGAAAATTTATTTCATTATTAACCCACATATAGAGAAATAAATTCCATTTCCAATTTTTTATGCTTTTTTATTCGCCAAAATGAGACTTTATTGCAATTTATATTCAGGTCAGGATTGCTGTTTTATTGAAAGAATGTTCCCTGAATCCATTGCGCACTAAACCACCATGCACTGATCGCTGACATCCCGCAGAGCAGATTGGCCAGAACCTTATTGAGTCTCGTCAGTTCAGAATTATAGATTTTCAGATTCACCAAATAAGCCATCACGCCGTAGAGCAAGCCAATTACGCCCCCAAACAGGATCAGAATTAATGGCCATGCGGAATAAAAATGGGCTTTTTTGCTTAATTTGCCTGATTCTGGTGCGTACTCTCTGATTTCCATATGCGCTTACCCTCTTTCCAATATGTACATATGCACTATTTCAAGGCAGATATTTAGCTGTTATTAAATATTTGCCGACTCAGACTTGGATTGAAGCAAGAAGCAGACCAGTTCTAGTGTACAAAGAGCTGACGGGTATGCTGGTTAATATAGGCATTTAGCCCATCGCCATATCGGGCAAGCTGTTTCATGTTCTCGACATGCTGATAACCGGCACTACTATAGCTGTAAGTATAGACTTTCGAGGTTTTCTTAAATTGAACCCGAATAAACTCATTACCAATCTCGTAATTGGCGACACCTGAGTCGTGATTAAGATCAAGATAATATTGCAATTGAGCAGCCCTAAATACGGTGAAACTAGGGTTTTATATGGGGATGATTTGGTTAATTTTCAATCAAAAATAACTATTAAAAAGATGTGTCATTATAAAAAAATATCCCACTTAATAATGGGATATTTTTTTCAATCTAATTGAATTAATTAGCAATTAGGATCAACAACATAACTTGTCTGGCTAAATTTTTGCCATGCTCCAGTAGCAGCACCATCTACAACCAGAATAGAAATAATTCCCCAATCCAGGAAGATACCTAATAAAGTTGTTGGATCAAATGTTTTCTGTGGAATAACCGTATTGGTTTGACAGCCTTGCTTCTCTGCCTTAATTACATAGTTTTCTTTCTTTTTGAAAGTGTAGACAGTATTACGCTGTCCCATATATTCTTCATTGACGTATAACTTAGCCAATTCATCATTACTACGGATATTCACAGTTTGGGTTGAACCATTAAACATCGTGGCGCAGCCTGAAGTAAATAGGATTGCACTGCCTAATATTAAAGCTGTAAATTTTTTCATTGTTTCCCCCCGGAAATATCTAACCTTAATTTTAAGTGGTTAGCTAATTTTTAAAGCAGACAACCTATACCTTTTATACTAATAGTTCAAATAATTTTTTGAATTTATTATAATTTTTTGCTTTAAACCAAGATTCCTCCCCCGACATAAAACTGTTTTCTCATAATAATCTTTTATTTCTCTGTATGAGATTTGGATACCACAGCAAAAAGCCCTATCGAGTAATAGGGCTTTCATTCAAAACAGAGGGTAACTGTTTGAGTTGTTTTGCTTAGGCATTCTTATTGTTAAATTGATTGCCTTGGCATTTGGTACACGGTGGTAAACGATCAGTACCAATTTCTAAGTAGGTGCGGTGTCCGCATTGAACACAAAAATAGAAGCCTGTTCCGGGTTTTTCGCCAGCAGTAACCATCTTTGTTCTCCATGGTTTTAGAAATGGTCTGACTAGTATAACCCTCTGGTAATGAATGTCTATTGTCCATTTTTGTAAATGATAGTGTCGTTTGGGCAAAGTAGTATTTCTAATTATTATTTAGTAACTCATTAATTAAGTGATAATTTATTATTTTTTTCAAGTAAACTAGTTTAATAACATTGAGATAAGTGATACATAAGGCCAAGTATAGCGCAGTGCGTTAATACAAAATTATCACCATAGCCATATGAAATTTTATATTCCCTTAAAGTTATAGACGTCTTTAATCATTGAGGAAGCTCAACTGCTTAAGTATAAAAAGAAAAGTACCTGTTTGTATTTTCTTGATAAAGACATTAATGCTCTAAATAAAAACCCCACTTCACAGCAGGGTCTTTTTAACCAATATCAAAAAATTTTACTCTCTCCTAACCTTCCCTTTTAAAAATAGGTTTGAGGATATTTTTAATTAAGAATTTGATTATAATTAACTTTTTCAAAAAAATATCAATAATTTTATCTTAAATATAAAAATTTGGACTACAAAATAGTAAAACTGAAATTTGTTCCTTTTATTTCTCTACTTAATAAATGATTTTGATTAAATTCATAACCTACTTTATTTGCATTAATGTATTCGATACATGTATCTTCTTGAACAGTTTTATGAATACCTACACACCAAAAAGTACGGATATAACTATGCTCACTAGGTTTAAGAGAATAAAATTTATTTAGATCTTTTATCATTGCAGTAATACAACTTTTAGCTGATTTATGCTGTTTTAGTTCTACAGCAATCATACTTTCAGTGGACTTATTTCTTTCCCTTAGCCAAAAATCAATAATCCCTTTTTCCTTTAACGTCTCAACTCGCTTATCTGTTATGCAAGGAACTTCTCGCTCCCAGCCCATGACATTTTCATGCTTATCTAAAAAAAATGCCAACTCAACCTGTAACCAAGTTTCCCAGCCACTTATTGCTTTCTCTTCAATTATATTTAATCGATTTTGTATGCTTTTTTGCCTAAAAAACTCATTAAATAAATTTGTTAAAAATTCAAAATCACCATTTAATACTCGATTACTCATCTTTATTATTCTCGATAAAAACCCCACTGTACAGTAGGGTCTTTTTTAAACAATATCAATTATTTTTTTAAATAAACTTACGCCACATTCCCTTCCAGGAAATCCTGCGCAAAGCGTTGTAAGACCCCACCTGCTTCATACACATGTACTTCTTCTTCGGTATCCAGACGACAGGTCACTGGCACTTCAATAATCTGGTTCTTACCATCATCGGTTGAACGCTCAATCACTAAAGTTAAAGTCGAACGTGGCGCAATATTACCAATCACGCTATACAGCTCAGTACCATCAAGACCTAAAGTCTTACGATCTGTACCCGGCTTAAACTCAAGCGGTAAAACGCCCATACCGACTAAATTAGTACGGTGAATACGCTCAAAACCTTCTGCTACAATCGCTTCTACACCCGCCAGACGTACACCTTTTGCTGCCCAGTCACGACTCGAACCCTGACCATAATCCTTACCGGCAATAATGATCAACGGCTGTTTACGGTTCATGTAGATTTCAATCGCTTCCCACATCCGCATCACTTCGCCTTCAGGTTCCACACGTGCTTTCGAACCCTGTTTGATGGTGCCGTCAGAACGCACCACCATTTCATTAAACAGTTTCGGGTTAGCAAAAGTCGCACGTTGCGTGGTCAGGTGATCACCGCGATGCGTTGCATAGGAGTTAAAGTCTTCCTCAGGCACGCCCATTTTTTTCAGGTATTCACCTGAAGCACTGTCTAAAACAATAGCATTCGATGGTGACAAATGATCGGTGGTGATGTTATCGCCCAAGATCGCAAGCGGACGCATATTTGACAAGGTACGCGGTGCAGCCAAAGCCCCTTCCCAATACGGCGGACGACGGATATAGGTACTTTGCGGACGCCAGTCATACAGCGGACTTGTTGCCTTTTCATTCACACCCAAGTCGAACATTGGAATGTAGATTTTTTTGAATTGTTCTGGTTTTACAGCAACTTTTACCAGCGCATCAATTTCTTCATCCGATGGCCAGATATCTTTTAGATAAATCGGATTGCCGTCTTTATCGTTTCCTAAAGCATCTTTTTCGATATCAAAACGAATCGTACCGGCAATCGCATACGCCACCACTAAAGGCGGTGAAGCCAAGAATGCCTGTTTCGCATAAGGATGAATACGTCCATCGAAGTTACGGTTGCCCGAAAGCACCGCTGTTGCATACAGGTCACGGTCGATGATTTCCTGCTGAATCTTTGGATCTAATGCGCCCGACATGCCGTTACAGGTCGTGCATGCATAGGCCACGATACCAAAGCCCAGTTTTTCTAAATCTTTAAGTACGCCTGCTTCTTCCAAATACAAAGCAGCCGCTTTAGAACCCGGTGCAAAAGAAGATTTCACCCAAGGTTTACGCACCAAGCCCAATTCATTGGCCTTACGTGCTAGCAAACCTGCCGCCACCGTATTACGTGGGTTAGAGGTATTGGTACAAGAGGTAATCGCCGCGATAATCACCGCGCCATCTGGCATTAAGCCTTCTGCTTCTTGCGCGCGAGCTGCTTCTAAATTACCGGCAATGCCTTTTTCTTTCAGGTCAGCAGTTGATACGCGTGCATGCGGATTTGATGGGCCAGCGATATTACGTGTCACAGTCGATAAATCGAAACGCAGCACACGTGGATATTCCGCTTGAGTCATATCCGATGCCCAAAGACCAATTTCTTTGGCATAGGTTTCCACCAGTTTGACTTGCTCAGGCTCACGACCGGTCAAAGTCAGATAATCAATCGTATTCTGGTCGATATAGAACATCGCAGCGGTAGCGCCGTATTCCGGTGTCATGTTGGAAATCGTGGCGCGATCACCCACTGACATGCTGTCAGCACCTTCACCAAAGAATTCTAAGTAAGCGCCAACCACACGCTCTTTACGCAGGAATTCAGTCAATGCTAATACGATATCGGTTGCAGTAATGCCCGGCTTGCGCTGACCCACCAATTCCACACCAATAATATCTGGCAGACGCATCCAAGATGCTCGGCCCAGCATCACGTTTTCAGCTTCCAAGCCACCCACACCAATCGAGATCACGCCCAATGCATCGGTATGTGGCGTATGCGAATCTGTACCAACACAGGTATCCGGGAATGCCAGACCGTCACGGTTCTGAATCACTGGAGACATTTTCTCCAGATTGATCTGGTGCATGATGCCATTGCCCGCCGGAATCACATCAACATTCTCAAACGCGGTTTTAGTCCATTCAATAAAATGGAAACGGTCTTCGTTACGACGGTCTTCAATGGCACGGTTTTTCTCAAAGGCATCCGGATCAAAACCACCAAACTCAACCGCCAGTGAATGATCGACAATCAGCTGGGTTGGAACTACCGGATTGACTTTAGACGGGTCACCGCCCTGATTGGCAATCGCATCACGTAAACCGGCAAGATCCACCAGTGCCGTTTGCCCCAAGATGTCATGACACACTACACGTGCCGGATACCACGGAAAATCATGTTCCTGTTTACGCTCAATCAGCTGGCGTAAAGACTGTTCCAGAATGGCAGGATCACAACGACGCACCAACTGCTCTGCCAGGACTTTGGAAGTATAAGGAAGTTTGGCATGTGCGCCTGGCTGAATATCTTCTACGGCCTGTCGCACGTCATAATATTCCAGCTGGGTGGTGGATTGCAGCGGTTTACGGTAGTTGTTGTTCATAAGCTTGCCTGCCCTCGTTTATCTCTATTTTTATTCATCAATAGATATCGATGAGTTACTTTTGTAATAGCAGCATTGTACGCTGCACAAATAGCATTTCCCAAATTTTATATTTTTCAAATACTTAATTATAAAAAACGGTATTTTCGCAAAAATTTGTTACATAGACTTTAGAATTTTTGCTTTAAAGCGGTCTTTTGCTAAAAAAATCTGAATAATTCGCCTTATTCTTTAGTCTTATGTTGCAAAATATTTCTCTAAATTTTTATTTGATTATTAATATAAACCACTAATATCATTAATAAATAATTAATTTTATGTGCATTTTTTTAAAGATAAAAAAATATAGTCTCACTGGTTTTCATAGGCCTGTCCTGCCGCCGCATTTAGCAAAATTTCAATCCCCTAATTTGGGATAGCAGATTTTCTAAAACTGTCAGAAGCTCAGTGTGACGCATGTCACGTTATTCACAATCCTCACATTAAAACAATAACCATAACAGGCAGAACTGAAATGTTGAAAATCGCAATATTCGGAGCTATAGCCGCCATTTTGACGCTCTTAGCTCGCGGTTGGGATGGAACAAAAAATCCATCACCACCGTCCAATCCATCTAACCCGTCCCAACCCTCTCATCCCTCACACCCAATACATTCACCCAAGCCATCACATCCCGTTCCGACAACATCAGACAGCTTAATTAGCAACCCACCTCTGTTACCGAAAAGTGCCAAGGGCAAATATGAGCTGATCGTGGCCTATAAAACCAGCAAACTCTATAACCCTAGAAACGGATTATGGGATCAGGTACTACTGAGAGGCTATTTAACCAAACCCAGTTTATTTGATAAGAAAAAAACCGGTGAATATGTCGAGGATCAGCTGGTCGGACCACAGATTCGGGTCAAACAGGGTGAAACCATGGCGCTTAACCTGAATAACCAGCTGCCACCCGAGTCAGAAACAACCTGCCCAACTCATGTTGAGAATGTAAATGAACCACACTGCTTTAATACCACCAACCTGCATACCCATGGCTTCTGGGTCAGTCCTCAAGGCAATAGCGATAATGTCTTTTTGAAATTCAAACCTCAGGAAAAATTTGATTATCAGTTCAAAATGGAACCGAATCATCCCGCAGGGACTTACTGGTATCACGCTCATCTGCATGGCTCAACTGCTCTTCAGGTGTCGAATGGCATGGCAGGTCCATTGATTGTTGAAGGCTCAAGAACACCAAAAGTCAAAAATGGCAAAGTCACCTCAACTGGAGATATGGATATTCTATGGAAAGAAAAAAACAGTTACCCGAACGAAAACATCCTGTTGTTCCAGCAAATCCAATATCGCTGTAGCAACCCCGATCCTAATATCACATTCGCTGTTCCCAATAACTGTGAAGGTGTAGGTATAGGCATGCTGGAAAATTATAATGACCTCGCTGCATTTGCCTCCTGGAGCGACAATAACTACTACACCTCTATCAATGGTAAAATTTTAGGTGAGATCAAAGCAGAACAGAATCAGTTTAACCGCTGGCGCATGATTCATGGTGGTGTACGCGATACCATTGGTTTAATCATTAAGGAAATTCCTAACTCCAGTAAATTTACTGCAGAACAAACCATTAAAGCCTGTACAGTCTATCAGGAGGTAGACAAGAAAGCTGAATTTGAGAAACTGAATAGCCTGAATGTGCATACTATCGCGCAAGATGGCTTAACCATGAATCATGTACAGACCAGAACCCTGTCCGTGTTCCATCCTGGTTATCGTCATGATGCAATGGTTGCCTTTCCGACCACCAATAGATACTGCATTTTTGACACCAAATTGAATATCGATGATGAAATTAACGCGCCATTACCGAATGTAGGCCCTCAAATTGCTCCAAATCATCGGTTCAATGCCCAACTGCTGGGATGGGTCAATGTAAAAGCAGCCAAGACCAAGGCTCAGACTGCTGCACAGTTCCTGAAAGATCGGGCACAAAAAATTGGTTTAAGCAAAGACATCCAGACCCAGTTATCTCAGCTTAATCTTTCTGCGTTTAGTGATCATCCATCATTGATGACACCCGAAATTGATAAAGTAGTTGCTGCCCGACCAAAACAATATAGTGCTTTTTCGCTCGGCCCCGACCCTAGAACTGGCGTATTCAAATTTGGCTTCCGACATAAAAAAGATGGAGATACACTGAGTTTTGGAGATTTCTTTGATGGAGATGGTTCAGTGGATGGCGAATATGTCCGTCAGTTACAAGTTGGACAGACTGATGAATGGGAACTGACCAGCGCTGGTTTTGGTGGTCATCCGTTCCATATTCATGTTAACCCGTTCCAGATTGTTAAAATTTTGAATCCTCAAGGTAAGGATGTCAGTGAGGCAGTAGCCCCAGAAGATCCGGTAAATCCAGTTCTGGATGATGTGCAATACCGTGGCATGAAAGGACAGTTTAAGGACACGCTTTTTGTAAAACAAAACTATACCTATATTGTCCGCAGCCATTACAAGAAGTTTGAAGGTGACTTCGTACAACATTGTCATATCCTCGACCATGAAGATCAGGGCATGATGGAAACCGTACGGGTCTGTGGAGACAAATTCCCTTGTGATTCGCCATTACCGGCTAGCCATCACCACTAAAGATCTGCTCGCTCAAAGCCAATGATTTCGATTGTTGGCTTTTTTGTTTGCCTCTATTTGATGCTTGCTGCACAATAACTGCATTGATTTATAGTATTCAAACCGGGGCTTATTATGGCAGCGTCTCCTGCTTTTACATTGTTTAGTCTGAATGGTGTAGATGCACAAAAATTCCTTCAAGGTCAGGTGACTTTGAATACTGAAAATTTGGCGGAAAACCAGACACGCTATACTGCAATCTGCAGTCTGAAAGGACGCATTCAATTTGGCTTGTGGCTTAAAAAAATCAGTCCGGAAAGTTTTGAAATCGTCAGCACTGAAGATCAGGCTACGGAACTGACCAATCATATTAAAAAATTTGGTGCCTTTTCAAAAATGAAACTGGAATTGGTCGGTCCAGTTTATCCAGTCATCAATGGCATTCATACTGACTTTGTGGCGACTGAAACCGATGTGACGATGTGGGAACAGCAAGCCATTGAATCAGGTCAAGCCTGGATTCAGGCTGCCACTGCAACCCTGTTTCAACCACAGGAATTACGTTTGCATCAACGCGAAGGCATTCACTATGACAAGGGTTGCTATCTGGGTCAGGAAGTCATTGCACGTTTATGGTTTAAAGCCAAGCCAAAACACTGGTTACATCTGGTTCAAGGCACAGGTGCCGCACCTGATGTTGCGACCAAACTGAATAATGATGTTGAAATCGTCAATAGCATCGCGATTGAGAATGGTTATAAAGCGCTAGTCGTGGCAAAACCTGAAGCATTGACCGAGCTAGGTCTCGAAGTTCTGGAACTTCCTGAAGCTTTGAGCGGTGATGTAGCGCGTCCGCAATAATCACTGCATAACTCATAAAAAAGCCAAGATAAAATTCTTGGCTTTTTTATTTTAGAAGCCATGAAACAGCTTGTTCATGTCTTTTACCACATAATCTTTAAAATGATAGGCCCGCGCATGTTTGGCATCAAACTTTGCCGTGAGTTCACCTTTTTGAAAGACATATACTCGGTCTTCCTGACTCATCAAAAACTCTGCACCAAGTTTCATCAGCAGCGCATCAATCTTGTCTTCATCGGCAATCGATTCATCAGCATTGATTCTGTCATAGTGACGTTTAATGGTTTTGACAAACATGGTTAAATCCTGGGAGTCTGATTCAAACCGAGATTTAATCAGAGAAGTCGGCTGAAGCAAAGTAATCCTTTTGATATCTGCAGGATTGATCAGAAACCTGTGCAAATCATGCATCGATTTAATCGGTGTATTGTGCTTCGATGATTTGTATTTAGTGACAAATTGTATATTTACAAAGCACAAAATCCTTTTATGATGTAAGTGAAAATGATTAAAACGGCACCAAGGAATAAGGTGCCAGCAATAATAAGGTTATAGGAACCATGAAAAAATTAGTACTCGCTACAGTTCTTGCCCTTTCTGCGCAATTCGCTCTGGCAAATACCGTAAAAGATCAAGTCGATCCCCAATTCCAAAAAGTTGAGGCCATGGTCAAAGCCAATAATTTTAAAGGTGCCTATGACGCTTTGAATCAATTGGCCAGTCAGGGAAATGCCCAAGCTTTATATAACTTAGGCTATTTGACCCAAACCGGCCAAGGTACAACCAAGGACGAGAAAAAAGCCATTCAGCTTTACGAGCAGGCAGCCAGCAAAGGCTATCCGGTGGCCAATTATGTACTGGGTAAAAACTATGCAGCCGGCACACTCGGCCTCAAACAGGATTTGGCCAAAGCCAAACAGCATCTGGAACGCGCTTCAGCAGCCAAATTTGATGATGCCAGCATTGATCTGGCCATACTGCTATTTTCTGAAAATACAGCAGCGTCAAATAAAGCCGGACTGCAAAAGCTGCAACCGCTGATCAGCAAAGGCAATATGCAGGCCATTCATGCCAAAGCCTTATATGACATCAGCAGCGGTTTCAAAAACAAAGATGAAAAACCGATTCAGCAAGGCCTAAGCAGCATTCAGGAACTGGCAAAAAAAGGTTATATTCCGGCGCTGATGGCAGTAGGTAATATGTTTGCCAATGGCAGTATTGTTCCGCAAAACCTGCCAGAAGCGAAGAAAATCTTTGCCGCACTGGCGCAGCAAAATGTTCCACAGGCCAAAGAGTCTTTGGCAGCGGTAGACAAAATGCTGGCTGAGCAGAAAAAAGCACCTGCGAAGAAAAGTTAAGTTAATTCCACACAATTAAAATATAAAAAGCCCCATGCAATTTGGGGCTTTTTAATAGCAGAGCATTCATCTGCTAAAAGATTATCCCCACCACAAGGCAATTAAGCCACTGGTCACGATAAAACCGGCAATGGTACTCATCAACAATGGCGTTAAAGTTCGATCATTCAGACCATACGCCTGTCCCAACATGCCAAAAATCGTCGGCATCGGCAAAGCTGCAATGAGCGTACCAGCATGGACCATTTCCTGACTTAAATCAGTTAACTGGCTCAGTCCCAGATACATCAATAATGGCATCATGATATTGCTGGAAAATACCAGATAGAAACTTTGCAGATTGACATATTTCAGACTCATTCCTACGATCCCGCCGCCAATGGCAAACAAGGCCAATGGTGAGGCCGTCTGACCAATCAAGGCAAAGACCTGATCGAGATAGACTGGAATTTTAATCTGGAAAACCGCACAGACCATGCCGAGCATGACCCCCATAAATAAGGGATTCTTCAGCAAGGTCAGCAGTACACTTTTCAAAATGGCGCCAAGATTTGCCTGATGTTGTGTGCCCAGCGCAGCCATGACCAGCACCAGCGGAATCAGCAACACGCTTTCAATGATGACCACCAGAGAGGTATAGGTCATCGCCTGTTGCCCGATCAATAAGCTGAGCACAGCCGTACCAATCAGGCCAGTATTTGACATTGCAGCGCCCAACGACAGCACTGCACTTTGCGAATGCGTATTCTGAAAATGACGGCGCATAATCCAGAAGCCGCTACCATAGAGCAGCAAGGTCACACTGCTATACACGGCAAAGTATTCAAAATACCAGATTTCATGCAGGTCTTTGGAGGCAAGGGACTGAAAGAACAGCAAGGGCAAGGCCACTTTAATGACAAAAGCACCGACCGTCCCCACCTGCTCTTTGCTTAACACTTGACTCTTTACAGTCAGATAACCCAGTGCCAATAATAAAAATATGGGCACAATGACCGCAAAAATCATAATGCAGTATCCTCTTGCCAGTGATATTCCATTATAAGAATTTCTGAGACTAAAGCAGTGTTAAAAAGGCTCAAACAGGTGATTCAAACCATGCGGTGCACAGCGCAGATATTGCGGTGAAATCTTAATTTTTTCCTCAAGTGCTGCCGCTGCATGCCAAGGCCAATGTGGATCATAAAGAATGGCACGAGCCAGTGCGATGGCATCAGCTTGACCTTTTTGCAAAATATCTTCTGCCTGCTTAGCTTCAGTAATCAAACCGACGGCAATCACGGGAATACTCACGACTTTCTTGATCGCATCTGCAAAAGGCACCTGATAATTCGGCTTCACATCAATGTTCTGTTTGGCATGTAAGCCGGCACTGGAAATATGAATATAGGCAGCACCCGCAGCTTCCAGTGCTTTGGACAATTCAATTGAAGAATCAATAGTCCAGCTATCTGGCTGATCCATCCAATCGCTGGCCGAAATACGTACTCCAATCGGATAACCTTCTGGAACCGCCGCTTTCATGGCTTGTAATACTTCCAGAGTCAGGCGCATCCGGTTCTCCAGTGAACCGCCATACTGATCATCACGTTTATTGGAAAGTGGTGACATGAACTGATGCAGTAAATAACCATGCGCTGCATGCAGCTCAATCAGGTCAAAACCAGCCTCAACTGCACGTTTGGCACTTTCTGCAAAGTCAGCAATGACCTGCTCAATTTCCAACTGGCTTAATGCCTTAGGTGGATGTTCATCGGCCTGAAAAGGAATATCACTGGCAGAAACAGTTTGCCAGCCATGTGCTTCATTCGGCTTAAACTGACCTTTACCTGCCCATGGTTTATCTGTGGAAGCTTTACGTCCGGCATGTGCGAGCTGAATGGCAAAAGGCATCGGGGAGATGGATTTGACTTTTTCTAGTAAAGTCTTGATCTGCTTTGCCTGTTCGTCATTCCATAAACCCAGATCGGCATAACTGATCCGGCCTTCTGGCTGTACCGCAGTCGCTTCGACAATACATAAACCTGCACCCGATAAGGCATAGTTAGCCCATTGCTGCTCGTGCCAATAGGTAATTTCCCCCTGCTCTGTTGCAGAGTACTGACACATCGGCGCAATTACGATTTTATTTTGAAGTTGCAGTGATCCAAATTGAATAGGTTGAAATAGTAATGCCACGCTGTATTTCCTCTTTTTATTGCACAGTTTCACTCTAGAAATAAAAACAGGCTCCCAAGAGCCTGTTTAGTTATAACGTGAACGATCAAACTTTAGAAGATGATTCGTGTAGTCAAACCGAGTACCAGTGCATCATCCACATTGTTGCTTGAACCTGGATTAATGACATATTGCAGGTTTGGACGCAGCATCAGCCACTTTGTTGTGTTATAGCTATAGTTCAGTTCAATATTGTATTCTGCATCAGCATTGAAAGCTGGCCGTGAATCAGCAAAGCGATCATTCACATGCACACGGTTGACCGCCAGACCTAAAATGTCGTTCGGTTGACTGTCCGCAAGACCGATATATTTCACACCAATTTGTTGTGAATTATCCACTTTATTGGTATCGCGGTCATGCCAGGTAAAGTTGGCAAATGAATGCAAACCCTGACGGCCCTGACCTGTAGACGTTAACTGTTGTTCTACAGCTAACCAGCCTGCAAAGGTACGGTTTTTGGCATCAGTAGGATTGGCAATATCTTTTTGGTTGGCAACATCATCGGCCGTATTGTACATCCCGCCAACCCGGTAGCTGCCTGGCAGGCCATTCACTAATGATTTCGGTGTCCAGATTACTTCTGCTGGAATTGTCACGCCATCTGCATGGTCGGTATCCAGACTCCAGCCTTGACCTTCTTTAGCGCCATTACCATTATCCGGATTAAACTCATACACACCGACTTGTACCGCAAGTTCAGGATTGAGTTGCTGCTTCACGCGCGCACCCCATTGTGCTACAGGCGTATTCATCCAGATATTGCCCTGCCATTTGCCCATTTGCGCTGCACAAAATGCAGTACTGGCAAAATCACAAGCCATGACATTAAAGTCCATGCCCAGGCCAAGACGACCCGCCTTAATACTGAGTCCCTGGTCTTTATAATTCTTTTCAATAGACAGCTCGCTCAGACGACTCTCCTGATTACCACGCCCAAAAGTACCTTGTACATTGGCCAGTTGCGGCGCACTAGGATCCTGCAAGTCACGAACAGAGGTACTTTGACCCTGACGTGCACTCATCACGGCACGTACAGTGACGCCATTCCATCCTGCCAGCTTTTCCATATCCAGTTGAGTACCCAGCCATAATTGGGCAGAAGTTAATGGATCTGCGCCCTCATTACGACCACCATCAGCAAGATAGGCGGTATCGGTTAACAGATTGGCTTCAAATTTAATTCCCTGTTGGGCCAGTTCTGTACGTTGACCATTCCAGTCCCCCAGTAAATACTGACCTTGTGGATCAAATGCAGATTCCGCCTGAGCGGTTGTCATGGCAGCCATTAAAGGCAATAGAGCTAGACCTAAATATTTCATGTAAAACCTAAACATTCGGAGAGAAAAACAAGCAAGGTTTTTAAATTGCTATTAGGTGCATGAATTTACATAACTTTTCATACAAATTCCCAGCATTTTTTTTATTACTCATTAAACTTTTAGTTATGTCTTAAACATAAAAATATAATTTTTATTTAAAAAATCTTAAATTATTTATATATTTTTCATCAGCTTATAATGTATTGATAATTTCCATTCGATTTACTTCTAAGAAAATTCGCTATAAAAACATAGAAACCCAGTTTATTCTTTAAACAATTACAGCTTAAATAAACATGAAATACCCAGTCATTTTCCAGCGATTTCACCCCGATTAACGCTTGCAATCCCAGCCAATTCACCCAATATTAACTGCATCTCCCTCGCCACTGATGTGTTATGCCTGAATTACCAGAAGTTGAAACCACCAAAACCAGTTTATTGCCTTTATTGGAACAACGCGTAAAACGTGTTGAAGTGCGTCAGTCAAGCTTACGCTGGCCTATTCCGGAGAATATAGAAAAACTGGTGGGGCAAAAATTACTGAATCTCACTCGCCGTTCTAAATACATTCTGGCAGAGTTTGAACACGACACCATGCTCTGGCATTTGGGCATGTCGGGGAGTTTCCGTCTATGCAATGGCAATGAAGAATTACGTAAACATGACCATCTGATCATTCAGTTTGAAGATATCGAACTGCGTTACCATGACCCTCGCCGTTTTGGCTGCATTCTTTGGCTGGATGCACAATCACAAAGCAAATTGATTGACACGCTGGGGCCAGAACCCTTAAGCGAGAACTTTAACGCGGAGTATTTATTTGAAAAATTGAAGAATAAAAATGTTGGCACCAAAGTTGCAATTATGGATAACCATGTGGTGGTGGGCGTAGGCAATATTTATGCGACCGAAAGTCTGTTTAATCTGGGGATTCATCCGGCACAACCGGCCTCGACTTTAAGCTTGATACAGATTGAAAAGCTAGCGCTGGAAATCAAGCGCATCTTGAAACAGGCGATTGATCTGGGTGGTTCAACCTTAAGAGACTACACCAATGCCATGGGCGAAAATGGCTATTTCCAGCAAACCTTGCTGGCTTATGGCCGCGCTGGTGAAATGTGCGTGAACTGCGAGACCACGCTTGAAAATATTAAATTGGGACAACGGGCTTCAGTTTTTTGTCCTGAGTGCCAACCTTTGAAAAAGATCCAGCTCCCTGTCAAAAAAGTGGCAACTTTACGAGGGAAAAAGTCATGAAAACAGCCATTGTGCGTCATATTCTGGTTAAAGATAAAGAAACTGCTGAACAACTTAAAAAGAAGATTTTAAGTGGCGCCGACTTTAATAAAATCGCAAAACAGTACTCAACCTGTAATTCTGCCAAACGTGGCGGTGAGCTAGGTGAAGTGAAGAAAGGTCAACTGGTTCCGGTCATTGATAAACTGGTTTTCACTGCAGCAGAACGTGTATTACATGGCCCGATCAAAAGCCAGTTTGGTTTTCATTTGGTCGAAATCAAGTTTCGGATGGATTTTTAATATTTATAAATCCCTCCCTACCTCCCTTTGTTAAAGGGAGAAGTTCCCCTTTTATAAAGGGGATTTAGGGGGATTAGAAAAATTAGACTTGAGGTGGACGCTTTTTCAATTCATCACGAATTTCACGCAGCAATTCAATATCGGCTGGGGTGGTCGGAGTTTCCTCGACTGGGCCTTCTTGTTTACGTAAACGGTTCATGAATTTAACCAATAAAAATACGACCCAAGCCAAGATTAAGAAATTAATTAAAATCGTTAAAAAGTTACCGTAAGTCAGTACATTCACACCAGCTTTAGTCAAGGCATCTAAAGATTGTAAATTGTCTGGGTTTCTTCCTAAAATAAAGAATTTTTGCGTAAAATCGACGCCACCACCGGTAATCACGGTAATTAAAGGCATAATAATGTCTTTCACCAATGAATCGATGATCTTGCTAAAAGCACCACCGATGATGACACCAATCGCCAGATCCATCATGTTGCCTTTGATCGCAAACTCTTTAAATTCTTGAATAATGCTCATAACTGCTCCCATATTTTATTTTCAAGTTTTGGGTCAAATTATACCTGAGTAAATACTTGTAATTTTGACCTAGTTTAATGCGTTTTAGTAAATTGTGATCTAAGCATAGCGTAAATATAAAAAAACCGTAATCTTCGAAAAGATTACGGTTTCTGAAAACCCGAAATAATCTAGCGATTATTTACCTGAACGGTTACGTTTACGTTCATTTTCAGTCAAGAAACGCTTACGGATACGGATTGACTTAGGTGTTACTTCTACTAATTCATCATCTTCAATAAACTCAAGTGCTTGCTCAAGTGTATATTCAATCGCAGGAACAAGAGTCAACGCATCGTCAGTACCAGAAGCACGTACGTTCGTTAACTGTTTTGCTTTAGTCGGGTTAACTGTCATGTCGTCTGAACGAGAGTTAATACCGATGATCATACCTTCATAAACTTCTAACTGTGGTTTCGCGAATAGACGACCACGGTCTTGAAGTGTGAACAGTGCATAGCCCAGGCAAGTACCTTGAACCATTGAAATCAACACACCGTTTTGACGTTTCGCAACAGTACCTTGCTTCATTGGACCGTAGTGCGAGAAGCTAGACGTCATGATCCCTGTACCAGAAGTCATGGTCAGGAATTCAGAACGGAAACCAATCAGACCGCGTGAAGGAACAGTGGCTTCAATACGGATACGGCCTTTACCGTCAACTTCCATATTGGTCATTTCACCTTTACGATGACCCATTTGTTCCATTACAGCGCCTTGGTGCTGTTCTTCAACGTCAAAAGTAACGTTTTCGTATGGCTCTTGTTTTTCACCATCAATTTCTTTAATGATTACTTGTGGACGAGATACGCCCATTTCGAAGCCTTCGCGACGCATGTTTTCAATAAGAACTGAAAGGTGAAGTTCACCACGACCAGATACTTTGAAACGGTCTGGACTGTCAGTATCTTCAACACGTAATGCTACGTTGTGAATCAATTCGCGGTCTAGACGTTCACGGATATTACGTGAAGTTACGAACTTACCTTCTTTACCAGCAAACGGTGAGTTGTTTACCTGGAATGTCATCGATACTGTAGGTTCATCTACAGACAATGGCGGTAAAGCTTCAACATTTTTCGGATCACAAATGGTGTCAGAAATGTTGAGTGCATCGATACCCGTTACACAAACGATATCGCCTGCAGAAGCTTCTTCAACGTCAACGCGATCTAAACCGTGGTAACCCATGATTTTTAAGATACGCCCGTTACGTGTTTTGCCATCTTTATCGATTACAGTTACTTGTGTGTTTAATTTCACTGAACCACGCTGGATACGACCAATACCGATAACGCCTACGAAGCTGTTATAGTCAAGTGAAGATACTTGCATTTGGAATGGACCATCAACGTCAACCGCTGGTGGTTCAACGATGTCTACGATCGTTTGGAACAATGGAGTCATGTCTTCAGCAAGTTCTTCTGGAGAAGGACCAGCAACACCACGAAGGCCTGAAGCATAAACAACTGGGAAGTCTAACTGTTCGTCAGAAGCACCTAAGTTATCGAACAAATCAAATACTTGGTCAATTACCCAGTCTGGACGCGCGCTTGGCTTGTCGACTTTGTTAATAATCACGATTGGTTTTAAACCACGTGCGAACGCTTTTTGCGTTACGAAACGAGTTTGTGGCATCGGGCCTTCTTGTGAGTCAACAAGAAGAAGTACGCAGTCAACCATCGACATTACACGTTCAACTTCACCACCGAAGTCGGCGTGTCCCGGGGTGTCCACGATGTTAATACGGTATTCAGTATTGGTACGTTCATCTAACCATTTGATTGCAGTGTTTTTTGCAAGAATGGTAATACCACGTTCGCTTTCAATAGCGCCAGAATCCATGACACGCTCGATCTCACCCGCGCGATCACCGAGAGCACCTGATTGTTGCAAAAGTTTGTCTACAAGAGTGGTTTTACCATGATCGACGTGCGCAATAATGGCGATGTTACGGAGAGTTTTAATATCTGACATGTAAATTCAATGCGTATGTAATTTGAGGGCAAATTATACAGAAAAATACAAAACTTTTATAGTCACTGTAACCACACTCCTCAACTTTTTTTGCCCAGTTGGGGCTTTTTTGATTTTGTAAAGACGTGTAACTCGATTAGAATAGCGCCACCCAGCCTTAATTTGCATTGACACATGTCTGATTTTAATCAATCTCCTCCTTCTAAAGATCAACTTGACTTGGTACATGGTCTGGAAGATCGACCAAAACCACTGATTGCTTTTTTAGCTGCATTCCAGCACTTACTGGCAATTATTGTCCCGATTGTGACCCCTGGCCTGCTGATTTGTTTGGCGCTTGGTGTTTCCAAAGAAGACACCAACATGATTTTATCCATGTCCTTGGTGATCTCGGGCATCGCGACTTTTTTACAGTCTAAAAAAGTCGGACCTTTTGGTGCCGGTCTGCTGATCGTCCAAGGAACCAGCTTTAACTTCATCGGTCCAATTATTGGTATTGGTTCAGCTATGGTGGCTGCAGGTACACCTGTAGAAGCAGTCATGGCGTCTATTTTTGGTGTGGTGATTGCAGGTGCATTTATTGAAATGGGTGTGTCACAAATTCTGCCTTGGATCAAAAAACTGATTACCCCTTTGGTCACCGGGATTGTCGTGCTGCTGATTGGTTTAACTTTAATTAAAGAAGGTTTAATCAGCATGGGTGGTGGTTATCAGGCCATGAGCGATAAAACTTTTGCCAATGCTGACAACCTGATCATGTCTTGTACCGTCTTGGCATTGATTATTATTCTGAACCGTATCCGGATTACCTGGGTAAAAAGTTCTGCCATTTTGATCGCCCTAATCTGTGGTTATGTTCTGGCGGGCTTTATGGGGCATCTGGATTTCTCTGGTCTAAAAGATGCACCGTTGGTACAGATTCCAACTCCAATGCATTTCGGTTTAAGCTTCTCTTGGAGCCTGTTTATTCCGATGGCATTCATCTATCTGGTGACCTCTTTAGAAGCGATTGGTGATATCACTGCGACTTCAAAGCTTTCCAACCAGCCAGTTGATGGTCCAAAATGGATGCAGCGCATTAAAGGCGGTGTACTGGTAAATGGCGCGAATTCATTCCTTGCCGGTATTTTTAACACCTTCCCGAGTTCCGTTTTTGCACAGAACAATGGTGTGATTCAGTTGACGGGCGTAGCAAGTCGTTATGTCGGCATCTGGATTGCTGCTTTGCTAGTTATTCTTGGTTTACTGCCTGCAGTTGCTGGTATTATTCAGGCCGTTCCGCAAGCGGTACTGGGTGGTGCAGTGATGGTGATGTTTGGTGCAGTCGCAGCCTCTGGCATTAACATTCTGTCTGGTGTCCATCTGGACCGTCGTGCCCTGCTGATCATTGCGATTTCACTGGCACTGGGTTTAGGTGTTGCACAAGTTCCACAAATTCTTGAACATCTTCCTGAGTTATTCCGTAATATCTTTAGCTCAGGCGTTGCTACTGGTGGTATCGCTGCCCTTATTCTGAATGTAGTACTTCCTGAAACAAAGAAGTAATTTCATGTCCAAAGAACACTGTCTAGGTCAGACTTAGGCAGTGTTCTTTATATTGGAGAGATACCTATGGATCCTAAAAGCGAAGTTTTATTAAGACAATATGATTTTTTGTCGGGTCGCATCCTACTGATTAATGCACCAACAGATGATCTGCTCGCTGAATTCGATGCCTCTATCAATCCCGCTGTCTGGACATGGAATTTTAACGATTTTCAATATTTCCAGTCACAACAAGCAGATGTGCATTTTGGTGCAGAGATGCCTGAAGCTGAGTTTGATCAGGCAGTTATTTTTGTACCCAAGTCTAAAGAACTGTTGAATTATTTATTGCATAATGTGGCAGCGCAGCTTAAACCGGGCAGCAGTATTTTTCTGGTCGGTGAAAAGAAAGGCGGGATAGAACGCGCAGCCAAACAGTTGCAGCCTTTTGGTAAAACTCTCAAACTTGACAGCGCACGTCATTGCCAGCTTTGGCAATTGGTTCTAGAGCATACGGTCGAGAAAAAAGCACTTGCAGACTGGGCGCAGCGTTATACCGTTTCGACACCAAATGGCGATCTGAATATCTGCGCCCTTCCAGGTGTCTTTAGTCAAAACCGTTTGGATGTAGGAACTGCCACGCTATTACCTTATTTGTCACAAGTCACTTCAGGTAAAATTGCCGACTTTGGTTGTGGTGCAGGTGTGATTAGTGCGTATCTGGCAAAATTGAATCCGAAAAACCGGATTTTTGCCATGGATGTTGATGCCTTTGCACTGGCTTCTACACAAATGACATTTGAAGAAAATCAGCTCACCCCTGAACAGATTGAAATCAAAGCGGTCACTGGCATTGAGGATGCACCCTTGTTCCTACATGCTATTGTCAGTAATCCGCCTTTTCATATGGGAATCGAAACTGATTACACGGCAAGCGAAACCTTGTGTAAAACCTCACGTCGTCATTTAAAATCGGGCGGCGAGCTTTGGATCGTGGCCAACCGTTTCTTGAACTACCCGACCCTGATTGAACAAAACTTTGGTCGCTGCACAGTG
The DNA here is from genome assembly GCF_013417805.1 of Acinetobacter sp. YH12226. Taxonomy (GTDB): domain Bacteria; phylum Pseudomonadota; class Gammaproteobacteria; order Pseudomonadales; family Moraxellaceae; genus Acinetobacter. The sequence continues at coordinate 419,932 of NZ_VPDG01000001.1, forward strand.
AAAGCGGATCAACAAGGCTTTAAAGTGCTCTTCGCCAGCACTCAAAAAAATGTTAAGGAATCATGATGAGCGAAACGCAAAACACGATGCAGCTGCAGCGTAAGCTGGGTGCTCGTCATCTGAATATGATCGCCATTGGCGGATCAATTGGTACAGGTCTATTCCTGGCCTCAGGGGCGACCATTGCCAACGCTGGACCAGGCGGTGCACTACTTGCATATGTACTGATTGGGATCATGATTTATTTCTTGATGACCAGTCTAGGCGAGCTTGCCACACATAACCCGACCTCAGGTGCATTCTTCACTTACGGCACCAAATATGTCGAAGGTGGTTTTGGTTTCGCTCTGGGTTGGAACTACTGGTACAACTGGGCCATTACTGTGGCTTTTGAGTTGGTTGCAGTTCAGTTTATTATGAAATTCTGGTTTCCAGATATTCCGGGCGTGTACTGGAGCGCCATCTTCCTTGCCATTATTTTCGGGATTAATGCCCTGACAGTAAAAGGCTTTGGCGAATCCGAATTTTTCTTTTCTCTGGTGAAAGTTCTCGCGATCATTGCCTTTATCATTATCGGGATCTGGATGATCGTGAAGATCATGCTGACCCCGGGTGCGGAAGCATTTGCCAACTGGAGCATTGGTGATGCACCCTTTGTCGGTGGTTTCCAGGCATTAATTGGTGTGGCGATGATTGCCGGATTCTCCTTTCAAGGTACCGAAATGGTCGGTGTGGCGGCAGGTGAATCGAAAAATCCAAAGAAAACCATTCCGGTGGCCATCAAACAAATTTTCTGGCGTATCCTGTTGTTTTATATTGTGTGTATTTTCATTATCGGCACTCTGATTGCCTATAATGACCCACGTTTATTACAGGCCGCTGCGACAGATAATATTGCGCTTTCGCCATTTACCTTATTATATGAAAAAGCCGGTTTTGCCTTTGCCGCCAGTATCATGAATGCAGTGATCCTGACCGCTATTCTATCTGCGGGTAATTCTGGCATGTATTCATCTACCCGTATGCTGTTTGATATGTCGCGTAAAGGCAGTGCACCTAAAATGTTTGCGCGTCTGGACCCGCGTGGTGTGCCAATGAATGCACTCTATGCCACTACGGCGATCGCAGCTCTATGCTTCCTGACTACTTTCTTTGGTGAACAGGAAGTCTTTAACTGGCTGCTAAACATGTCAGGGATGTGTGGCTTTATTGTCTGGCTCGGGATTGCAATTTCGCATTACCGCTTCCGCAAAGGTTATTTGGCTCAAGGTTATAAACTGGAAGATCTGGCTTATCGCGCTAAATTCTTTCCTTTTGCTCCTTGGTTTGCATTTATCCTGTGTGCGATTGTTGTTCTCGGACAGAACTATCAGGATGTTTTGGCCGGTCAATGGATGGGTGTGTTATCGACCTATATCAGTATTCCGCTATTCCTAGCGATTTGGTTCGGCTACAAATGGAAGAAAAAAACCAAACTGGTCTCTTATCAAGAGATGGATGTGCAGCCGATGAAACTTGATCAGGAATAAAAAATTATTCATTAAAAAAATCAGCTTACGGGCTGATTTTTTATTTCTTGAATTAACTATGACGCATCACGAAATTGCGATCATCAATCACAATCACTTGCTGGCAAATTCCGTCTACCCGACGTTGCTGCTCAAATACCTCTTTAGGCATAGACTCAAAACTATCAAAGAAGCTGATTTCATTTTCATCAATTTCATATATCAGGGAATGATTCCCTACTCCCTCTAAGGTGTCATAGAACACAATCACAAAACGGCCTGCTTCTACATTTTCCTGAATTTCTGCATAAGACAATGGCTGTTCTATAACAGGAATATTTAAGCGATGTGCTTGTTGATAGAAATCGACTTCAATTGGCTGTTTATCTGCATCATGTTCAGTACAAAAATTGACATCCAAACCCAATGTCTTTAAAGCAACTGCAAGTGCGATGCTTGAGCTTCCCATTTCAGGGTCATGTTGACAGAGCTGAGTTAAATCAGGAATATTCAAATCAATGCCATAATGATGAAAAATCATCCATATTGCAAAAATTCCGCTATTGGCTTCCAGATTTTGCAAATCTTCAGGAATTTCGACACTCATATTTTTACTCAACGACATCTTAACAGGCTAAGTGTAGTCAAAATGCAGACATAAAAAAAGCGACTCCAGAGAGTCGCCTTTTTTAATGAGTGTTCAATAATGAATTATTGAGCAACTGGTTGTTCAGCTAAAACAGTACGGCTACCAGTGATTGTCGCGAATACACGACGGTTCATAGCACGACCTTCTTTAGTGTTGTTGTCTGCAATCGGTTGATCCCAAGCAAAACCTTGAGTAGACAAACGAGATGCATCAACGTTGTATTCGTTCACAAGTGAAGATTTAACAGAGTTAGCACGCGCTAGAGATAGACGTTCGTTCAATGCACGTGGACCAGTGTTGTCAGTGTGACCTTCGATGCGAGCAGTAGCGTTTGGATATTCAACTAGCTTCTCAGCAACTTTCGCGATTTCTGGTTTGTATTGATCTTTGATGTTTGATTTGTTGGTATCAAAGAACACACGAAGTTCCATGTTCAGGTCTTCAGTCAACTCTTGTGGAGCTGGAGCAACCGGAGTTACAGGCTCAACTGGAGCAACTTCTACCACTGGAGCAGCTGGTTTCAAACGTCCACCTAGAACTACGTTAAGACCAGCAAGTGCTGTATAGTTCCAGAATTTTTCGTCAAAGTGGTAAGTACCACGTGCTTCGGTACGTAGCGCCAATGCATCGTTGATATGCCAGAAAGCACCAACACCTGCATTACCTAAAGTACCTTCTTCTTCAAGGCCACGACCTTCACGACCTAACTCGTTATCAAATTCATACTTATAATGACCAGCACCTAAAAGCATGTATGGCTTTACTTTGCTGTCATAGTTGCCAGTGAATACGTCAGAAGTCGCATAAAAATTACCTGCGATATTTTGACCTTTATATTCAGCACCTGCTTGATCGATCATATCACCTTTAACTTGGCTATATTCTGCTTCAAAACCTAACCAAGGTGTAAGTTCCACACCAAGTGCTGCACCGACAAATAGATCGTCATCCATTTGAGTAGAAGTTGTTAACTCACCATCATTACCGCCATTGTTGTGCTGGGTGTCTTGGAAGGTGTAACCTAACATCAACGGAGTAACAGTTACGCCTGCATTGGCAGCAGCAAAAGGTGCAGCTACAAGCATAGCTAAAGCAATACGACTCATTTTCATGGATTTATCCTCCAGAGATAACAATTGTTGTTCAAGCTCAAGCCCGTAATTAGGCCATCCTGAGATAGGCTTTTTATTACCCCAGTATTATTCTTAAGCTATTCACATGGCATCATACAAACACTTTATTATTTTTCCAAGTGCTTGATTAATTTAATCAAGTAAATTATTGACAAAATTACTTACAATTTCCGTTGTAATTCGGTAACTTTTTACTCAATTTTTTATTCCGAATACCCTATTCTGATTGCCAATTTTATTTTAACAGCTTTCTTGAGACTTCAGTAAGCATTGATTTACATGCTCAATAAAGCATAAAAAACATATAATTAATAACACCATTATTATAAAAATAATATATAAATCAGGTAACTCTATGTATAAAAAAATAATAAGAGCGTTTACTATTGTTGAGTTAATTATCTGTATTGCAATAATTGCAATCGTGGCCAGTATTGCTCTACCGTACTTCCATGAATATCGATCTAAACAGGAAGCCAAAAATATTCCGATCAAATTATCTCAAATTAATCGCTATGCACGCAGCCAGGCTGCAGTGTTTCATCAAAATATTGTAATCTGCCCGAGCCAAGATTCTCTCAGTTGCCAAGCCAATCAATGGAACAAGAACATGCTGGTTTTTATTGATAAAAATAAAAACAGGCAAGTGGATGTAGACGAACAAATTTTACATATTGATGCACTGAACCTCAAATACGGTAACCTAAGTTGGCGAGGAACTTTGAGTTTACCGAGTGTCACTTATCAAGCGCATACTGCCTTGCCGATTGGTTCAAATGGTAGTTTCTATTATTGTTCTACCCATCTTTCTAGCCAACAGCGTATTGTACTCAGCAAAATGGGCCATATCAGGATTGAAAGTCTCTCGTCTTGCTAACAGAACTATCCAGTTTATGCTTCGCTGCGATTAACGCTTCAATCCTGAGTTTTTTTCAATATACTGCTTAAGTTTGAAAAAATTGATTAAAACTCATACGGAGAGAGAACAATGACTGACATCGTAATTGTCAATGGTGCACGTACAGCCATGGGTGGCTTCCAGGGGAGTCTTGCAAGTGTAACTACTACAGAACTCGGTGCGGTCAGCATTAAAGAAGCAATTGCCCGTGCGGGTCTGCAACCAGCAGATATTGAAGAAGTCATTATGGGTTGTGTCCTTCCGGCAGGCTTAAAGCAAGGCCCTGCACGTCAAGCGATGCGTCAAGCTGGTCTTCCAGATTCTACTGGTGCTGTGACCATTAATAAATTATGTGGTTCAGGCATGAAAGCCGTCATGCAAGCTGCTGACATGATTAAAGCAGGTTCTGCAAATATCGTGGTTGCCGGTGGTATGGAATCCATGACCAATGCGCCTTATATCTTGCCAAAAGCACGTGGCGGTTTCCGTATGGGCCATGGTGAAATCAAGGACCATATGTTTCTGGATGGCTTGGAAGATGCTGAAACAGGTCGTTTGATGGGTTCATTTGCCCAAGATATGGCAAATACCAAAGGTTATAGCCGTGAGCAGATGGATGATTTTGCGATTCGCTCATTAAAGCGTGCGCAAACTGCGGTCAATGAAGGCTACTTTGCTGATGAAATCGTGCCTGTAACAGTTAAAACCCGTAAAGGCGATGTGGTTGTTGATAAAGATGAGCAACCATTTAATGCCAACATCGATAAAATTCCAACTTTGCGTCCTGCTTTCGCTAAAGACGGTACGATTACGGCGGCTAATGCCAGCTCGATTTCAGATGGCGCATCAGCTCTAGTAATTACCTCGGCTGATAATGCAGCAGCAAAAGGGTTGAATCCTTTAGCCAAAATTGTTGCTTATGCTTCAAATTCGCAACATCCATCTGAATTTACCATTGCTCCAGTCGGTGCAATCCAAAAAGTACTGGATAAAACGGGTTGGACCGCTTCTGATGTCGATCTTTGGGAAATCAATGAAGCCTTTGCCATGGTCACCATGTGTCCAATCGATGAGTTCAAGCTGGATCCTGAAAAAGTCAACATTAACGGTGGTGCATGTGCACTCGGTCATCCTGTGGGTTCAACCGGTTCACGTATTATCCTGACTTTGATTCATGCACTAAAACGTACCGGTGGAAAAAAAGGGATTGCAGCCCTGTGTATTGGTGGTGGTGAAGCGACAGCTGTGGCGATTGAATTACTTTAACCTATTCTCTCACCCCATCCCTCGCCCATAGGGAGAGGGAGTTAAAAATCCTCCTGATCTGGAGGATTTTTTTCGCTTACATTTTGATAAAGCTTGCTCGCGCAAAATACCGCAAAGTGGCGTAGATTAAAGCAAGCAAAATAAAAAGGGAGTTCTCCCATGCAACTGAATCATTACCTCAATTTCCAAGGTCAGGCTGAAGCAGCCTTTAACTTTTATAAATCAGTTTTTGGAGGCGAATTTTCAAGTCTGAGTCGTTATGGTGAAATGCCAACTGAAGAAGGTGTCACACTCTCGGAAGCGGATCAAAATAAAATCCTGCATATCTCACTTCCCATTAACGAATTTACAGAACTGATGGCATCCGATACGAATGATCAATTTTGTGCACAAAACAATACCGTTTTCATTCAAGGTAATAACCACTATATTTCCATTAACTTAGATGCCAGCGAACAAGCTGAAGCACAACGACTCTTTGATGCTTTATCGGTGAATGGTCAAATTGAGATGCCGCTAGAAAAGACCTTTTGGGGCGCACTTTATGCTGCCTTTAGCGATCAGTTTGGAATTCACTGGATGATCAACTGTCAACTTGAAGAAAATTAAAGGTTTTTATCAAGATATAAAAAAGCCGGAATCAATCCGGCTTTTTGACAGCAACTTAATTTAAATTAAGCACCTGTTTGATAATGTGCCTGTGCAACCGCAGTTGATGCCTGGTACGGATTTTTGAAATCATTCAAACCTGCAGCGGCTTCCTGAATATCTTTACCTTCTTTAATCACGAAAGTGTCGAAACCAGAACGCTTCATGTAATTCAGCACATCTTTGAACACATCACCGGTGGCACGTAGTTCACCCTGGAAACCCTGACGGCGAAGAAGTGCTGCAAATGAATAACCACGGCCATCATTAAAACCGGCAAACTCGATAAAGATTGCATCGAGCTGATCTAATGGAAATTCATGGTTTTCAGGAGAAGCATCGACGGTTAAGTACAATGCTTTTTTACCTGATATATTGGCAATCTGATCTAACTGGTCCACAGTCAGAACTACATCACCTTGGGGTAATACACCATCTTCACCCATCAATTGATAGGTATTGTCTGCAATCGTGCCATCTTTAGAGAGCACTTGAAGTGCGGTATTAAGCATATGCACGCTCCTTAAATGGTTGAATGCCGACACGGCGATAAGTATCGATAAACTCTTCATCTTCCTGACGCAGGTCAAGATAAGTATTTAGAATTTCTTCTACGATATCCGGTACGACTTCGGCTGCAAATGATGGGCCAAGAATATCACCAATTGAAGCATCATGATCGGCATTACCGCCTAAAGTGATCTGGTAAAATTCTGCACCTTTTTTGTCTACACCTAAAATACCGATGTTACCAACGTGGTGATGGCCACAAGCATTCATACAACCTGAAATATTCAGATCCAGTTTGCCTAAATTGTAAATCGTATCCAGATCATCAAAACGGCGTGAAATTGCTTCAGAAATCGGAATAGATTTCGCATTCGCCAATGAACAGAAATCACCGCCCGGGCAGCAAATAATGTCGGTCAAGAAACCGATATGCGCACGTGCCAGGTTGTTTTGGTCAAGGGTTTGCCATACAGCGAACAAATCTTTTTGTGGGACATCGACCAGGGAAATGTTTTGTTCATGCGTGGTACGCAGCTCACCGAAAGTGTACTGATCGGCAAGGTCTGCAATCAGGTTCATTTCTTCGGTGCTGACATCACCCGGTGCAATCCCGGCACGTTTCAGTGAAATCGTCACGATACGATAACCTTTCACTTTATGTGCATTGGTATTGATGTTGAACCACTGTTTGAATTTTGGATATTGTGCAAATAGTTCAGTGAAATCTTCATCTGCATAATCTTGGTAGTCAAATGGCGTGAAGTTCTCATCCATTTTCGCCAAGGTGTCTGCATCGATTTTCAGTGTTTTAATCGTATGCTCAAATTCAGCTTCAACTTTCTCGGCAAATACTGCTGGTGTTAAGGCTTTTACCAGAATCTTGATACGCGCTTTATATTTGTTGTCGCGACGACCATGCAAGTTATACACACGAAGCACTGCTTCCAGATAAGCAATCAGGTCTTCACGTGGCAAGAACTCACGAATAAAGCTACCAATCACTGGCGTACGGCCGAGACCACCACCGACTTTGATTTTATAGCCCATTTCGCCTGCTTCATTACGCACGATATACACACCAATATCGTGGAATGCAGTGGCTGCACGATCGGTTTCTTCAAGTGCAGAGACTGCAATCTTGAATTTACGTGGCAAGAAAGCAAATTCCGGATGGAAGGTTGACCATTGACGGATCAATTCACAAGTCGGACGCGGATCGGCAATTTCACCTGCAACCACACCGGCATACTGATCCGTCGTGGTATTACGGATACAGTTACCTGAAGTCTGAATCGCATGCATTTGCACAGTGGCCAGTTCAGCCAGCATATCCGGCACATTTTCCAGCGCAGGCCAGTTAAACTGGATGTTTTGACGGGTCGAAATATGCGCGTAGCCACGGTCATATTCTTTTGCCAAATCAGCCACTTTACGAAGTTGTTTTGAGTTCATCAAACCATATGGCACGGCAATACGTAACATTGGCGCATAACGCTGTACGTACAGACCATTTTGCAGACGAAGCGGACGATACTCATCTTCAGTGAGTTTACCGGCTAAATAACGTTCCGTTTGGTCACGGAACTGTGCAACACGTTCATTAATCAGTTGCTGATCGAAATCAGTATATAAATACATGGCGTACAGCTAGTAGTTTCTATTATATCGCCGGCAAGGATAGCGAGATTGAACCTATCAATAAAATGCTTTTTATACATATTTCATAGCGATTTTATTGATAAGCCTACCAAAGTTTCACGGATCTCAGTATTTACAGCATTCGATTAAATTTAAAGTAATAATGATTAAATTCTTCAATCATTATTACTTATTTTCATATAGGAAAAATTTTCTCAACTTCGGTTAACTATCTTATTAATACTTTAAAAATTCTACCAATTTTGGCTCTCTCCCAATTGCTGCCCTACAAATTCATAACGTATCGTGGAACGTGAAAATTTAATCGGGCAAGCCAGTTGTGCTTCGGTCTGCTGACTGCTGGATTTGAGTGGCACCTGTACGACCCATCCTCGCTGCTGGGCCAGATCAGAATACAAAGCTTCTTCAAGTTTGAGCACCGGTTCGACACAGACATCCAGCGCTGCAAACAGCATTTGCCATTCAGCTAATGACTTGGTCTTGATTTTATTCTGAATCGCTTGTTTTACCGCAGCATGATCTTCAGCGGTATAAGAGGCGCCTTTTTCCAGAAGAATCGGCAGCTCTAAAGCCTGTGCCAGCCCCTGCATAAATTGTGGTTCCAGACTGCCAATCGATAGATAACGCCCATCCTGGGTTTCATAATAGTCGTAAAAAGTACCGCCATTCAGATACCCTGATTCAGGCCGTTGATGCTGATTACCGGCCAGACTGGCAGAAGCCGCTAGATTATTCATCGTCACCACGCAATCGGTCATGGAAATATCAATATATTGCCCTTTTCCGCTTTGCTGACGTTCAATCACCGCGGCCAGAATCGCAATCACGGCATGCATGGAACCACCCGCAACATCGGCAACCTGAATTCCCAAGGCAGGTGGACCATTTTCAATCCGGCCACTGTGTCCGGCAATTCCGGATAAAGCCAGATAATTAATGTCGTGCCCTGCCTTATCTTTATATGTGCCAGTTTGGCCATAACCGGTAATGGAACAGTAAATCAATTTTGGATTAATTTCGGTTAAGGTTTGATAATCTAAGCCTAGACGTTGCATCACCCCGGGACGGAATTGCTCAATCACAATGTCATAATCTGCAATCTTGGATTTAACCAGTTCGATATTCACAGGATCTTTCAAATCCAGTGCAACCGATTGCTTGTTTCGATTCAGATAACTCTGTGAAGTGGCTTGTCCATTGGCAAAGGGTGGCATTAATCGCAACAGGTCCGGTCGGGTCGGTGATTCAATATGCACAACTTCTGCACCTAAATCAGCAAGATATAATGTGGCAAACGGGCCGGGTAAAAGTGTAGAAAAATCTAGGATTTTCAATCCTTTTAATACATATGACATTGGAGTATTTGCTCTACTTATATTGCTTTTTTCAGCATCTTAGGCACATAAATGCATAAAAACAATGTCATGTTCAGCCATTTACCTTGATAGTTTCGGCAATCTAATATGTAAGAAAATGGCAAAGGTATTCTTGTAAATTGCCATTGCTTTATTATTTTTCGTCATTTAGGTCAATTATTAGTGAATATTAAAGAGACTGAAGGATTAAACATGAGTCGTGATACGATTAGTATCCACTTCGTCAATGCAGCCTTATCTGGCGTTAAGCGTCTGGGCATGGATGTCGATACTTTATTGTCTCACGTCGGGATTGAAGCAGAACTGCTGCATCAGCCCAAAGCGCGTATTTCACCTGAACAATATACCCGCTTTATAAAAATGTTGTGGATGGTGACTCAGGACGAGCATGTCGGCTTTGACAAACAGCAACGCCGTCTGGGTACTTTTGCGATCATGTGCCAGCTCATTATTCATGCCAAAACTCTGGGTGATGCACTGGAACTGTCTTCCCAGTTCTACAAACTCTTTGGTGATGACTGGTCGGTGACCCTGGAACGCGACAAACACGAAGCACGTCTGGTTCCGCTGATTCCAAATGCAATGGATCCGGATCATTTCATTACTGAAAGCATGTTGATGATCTGGCATGGCTTGGCGTCTTGGCTCATTGAACGTCGCCTGCCACTGGAACGCGTGCATTTTAGCTATCCACGTCCAGCCCATGCCGATGAATATGATGCCCTGTTCTTTGCGCCGGTGATGCAGTTCGATATGCCACGTACCGAAATTACTTTTGCTGCGGACTATCTGGACCTGCCAATTCGTCAGAATGAAGAAACCTTAGAAGAGTTTTTGAAAGCTGCGCCGGCACAATTGCTAGTGAAATTCAAAAACACCAACTCGCTGACTTCACGGATTCGTGATGTGCTGAAGAGCCAGATTGGCGAAGAAATGCCGACATTAAACGATGTCGCGTCGATGTTATATCTATCACCACAAACCTTGCGCCGCCGTCTGGCAGCCGAAGGCAAAAGCTATCAAGGCGTAAAAGATGCCTTACGCCGTGATGCTGCAATTCACTTATTACTTAATCCGGATCTAACCCTTGAAGATGTTGCACAACAAGTCGGTTTCAGTGAAACTAGTACTTTCCACCGTGCCTTCAAGAAATGGACCGGTGTAACCCCGGGTCTGTATCGTCAATTGCATGGCTATCATTAATCAAATGATGTTGCGAAATAACATTTAAAAATTAAAATCAGTTCTCTCCGCCTAAGCATTAGCTTAGGCTTTTTTATAATTACAATTGGCTAAATCGCTCAATTGATCTGACCCGTTCTCGTCATTGCACTTCAAAAATTAAGGATTACACTCGAATCATTAGAATAATTTTCATTAAATCAATAAAAGGAACATGCTATGAGCGAGGCATATATTATTGACGCCATTCGTACGCCACGCGGAAAAGGCAAAAAAGATGGATCTTTACATCAAGTAAAACCCATTTCATTACTGACTGGTTTACTCAATGAACTGAAAGACCGTCACGGACTGGACACCTCAAAAGTCGATGATATTGTGCTGGGTTGTGTCACCCCGATTGGTGATCAGGGGGCCGATATTGCCAAGACCGCTGCCATTGCTGCGGGTTGGGACAATGATGTCGCTGGCGTGCAAATCAACCGTTTCTGCGCTTCCGGACTCGAAGCTGTCAATCTGGCCGCACAAAAAGTCCGTTCTGGCTGGGAAGATCTGGTCGTTGCAGGCGGCGTCGAATCCATGTCCCGCGTAGCGATGGGTTCTGATGGCGGCCCTTGGGCGCTTGACCCTGAGACCAATATGGCCTGTGATTTTATTCCGCAAGGTATCGGTGCAGATTTAATTGCCACGATTGACGGTTATACGCGTTCTGATGTAGATCAATTTGCCGAACAATCACAACAGAAAGCAGCTGCCGCTCAAGCCAATGGTTATTTCAACGCCTCTGTTATCCCGGTAAAAGACAAAGCTGGTGTGGTGATTCTGGACAAAGATGAATTTATCAAACCGACAACGACCGCAGAAGGCCTGGGCAAACTCAATCCAAGTTTCGCCACTATGGGGCAAATGGGCTTTGATGCAATTGCCCTGCAAAAATATCCTGAAGTGGGTGCTGTCAATCATGTGCATCATGCAGGGAATTCTTCAGGCATTGTCGATGGTGCGGCTGTGGTTTTGATCGCATCGGAACAAGCAGTAAAAGAACAAGGTCTGAAGCCACGTGCCAAAGTACTGGCGACGGCACTGGTCGGTGCAGATCCGACCATTATGCTGACCGGCCCTGCCCCGGCTGCTCGTAAGGCCTTGGCGAAAGCCGGTTTAACAATTGATGATATTGACCTGTTTGAAGTCAATGAAGCTTTTGCTGCCGTGGTGATGCGCTTTATCAATGAAATGAAGGTTGATCCTACCAAGGTGAATGTCAACGGCGGTGCAATTGCCATGGGACATCCACTCGGTGCGACTGGAGCCATGATTTTAGGCACTTTGCTGGATGAGCTGGAACGCCAGGGGAAAAAACGTGGATTAGCCACACTTTGCGTGGGTGGTGGTATGGGCATCGCAACCATTATTGAACTGGTATAAGGAGAAAAATAATGAGCGCAATTCAATATCAAAAAAATGAAGATAATATTGTTATTTTAACGTTTGATTCTCCAAACCAGTCTGCAAATACCATGAATGCCGACTTTCGCACGGCACTGGATGAAGTCGTTGCCCAGTTACAAGCAGATGAAGATATTGCCGGGATTATTTTCCGTTCAGCGAAAAAAACTTTCTTTGCTGGCGGCGATCTGGATGAACTGATTCAAGCCACTCCTGAACATGCAACTGAATTCTTCAATATGATTGAAGAGATGAAAGCCAAACTACGCTATATCGAAACTCGCGGTATTCCTGTCGTTGCTGCACTGAATGGTACGGCGCTCGGCGGTGGCTGGGAAATTGCCCTGTGTGCCCATCATCGTATTGCCCTGAATGACCCTAAAAGCAAATTTGGCCTGCCTGAAGTCACACTGGGTTTATTACCAGGTGGCGGTGGTATCGTCCGTAGCATCCGCCTGCTCGGTCTGCAAAATGCCCTTCCTTTATTAATGGAAGGCAAACAGTTTGGAGTCGATAAAGCTAAATCTTTAGGGCTGATTCATGAGGTCGCAGACAGTACCGATGAACTGTTGAAAAAGGCGATTGCCTGGATCAAAGCCAATCCAAAATCTCAGCAGCCATTCGATGTAAAAGGCTATAAAATTCCGGGTGGTAGCCCTTCGACACCAGCAGTTGCCCAGATGCTGGCAATTGCTCCGGCGATGCTGCGCGATAAAACCAAAGGCTGTTATCCTGCGCCTGAAGCGATCATGTCGGCTGCGGTAGAAGGTGCACAGGTCGATGTCGATACTGCCTTGACCATTGAATCGCGTTACTTTACTTATTTGGCGACCAGTCAAATTTCTAAAAATATGATTGGCACTTTCTGGCATGGTCTGAATGCAATCAAGTCCGGTGCCAGTCGCCCTCAAGATATTGAAAAGTGGAAAGCCACTAAAGTCGGTATTTTAGGTGCAGGCATGATGGGTGCTGGGATCGCCTATGCCACTGCCAGCACAGGCATTCCAGTAGTTCTGAAAGATATTTCATTAGAAGCGGCTGAAAAAGGCAAATCCTATAGCCAGAAACTACTGGATAAAAAAGTCGCTCAAGGACGTTTATCAGCCGAGAAACGAGATCAGTTTTTAAGCCTGATTCAAACAACTGCATCGAATGAAGATCTAGCGGGTTGTGACCTGATCATTGAAGCCGTATTTGAGAATCCCACGCTCAAGGCTCAAGTTACACAAGAGGCAGAACAATATCTTGCCAGCAACGGCGTAATGGCTTCGAATACCTCGACCCTGCCGATCACAGAATTAGCCCAGGCTTCAAAAAATGATCAGAACTTTATCGGCCTGCATTTCTTCAGTCCGGTCGATAAAATGCAGCTAGTGGAAATTATCAAAGGTAAAAATACCTCGCCAGAAACGCTGGCCAAAGCTTTCGATTTCGTGCAGCAAATTGGCAAATTACCGATTGTGGTGAATGACAGCCGTGGCTTCTTTACCAGCCGCGTGTTTGGCACCTTTGTACAGGAAGGCTTGCGTCTGCTGGCAGAAGGCGTACATCCGGCACGAATTGAAATGGCAGCTCTCAAAGCCGGTATGCCGGTAGGCCCGTTGGCGATTCAGGATGAAGTGTCCTTGACCCTGTCTGAACATGTGGCCAATGAAAGATACAAAGCTTTAGAAGCAGAAGGTCAGATCATCACTAAATCACCCGCTGATGACGTGATTCACAGTATGATTCACGAATTTAACCGTAAAGGTAAGGCTGTAGGCGCAGGTTTTTATGATTATCCGGCCGATGCCAAAAAACAGCTCTGGTCTGGTCTCAGCCACTGGAAAAAAGACAACGATATTTCTGAACAGGAAATGATTGACCGCTTCCTGTTTGTACAGGCACTAGATACCGTGCGCTGTCTGGAAGAAGGTGTTTTGGAATCTGTGGTCGATGCCAATGTCGGTTCCATTTTTGGTATTGGCTTTGCCGCTTGGACAGGTGGTGCAGTACAATTCTTGAATCAGTATGGTTTAGCCAAAGCCGTGACCCGTGCCAAAGTACTTGAAAATAAATATGGCGAACGCTTCAAAGCCCCACAACTCCTCAAAGATCGCGCAGCACACGCCCAGCCGATTCAATAACTTGAGCACTTAAATAAAAGAGGAACGTGTTTCCTCTTTTTTATCTTCTGGATTTGCTTCATGCACTGGATAGACTCATCTGATGACAGATTTCGATCTGCTTTTTGATCAATTTATGTTATAAAGTTACATAAGTTTGATATCCACGTGGGTAAGACCTATGACTGATCACAGTTCACCTGAAAAATCTCCTTGGGGTTGGAAAGCACTTATCATCTTCTGTATTTTAGGTGCATTATTCATGCTTATTTTTTGGCTCGCGATAAGTAATGAACCAGATTACATGCCAAGCCAGCAAAATAAACAAACTACCCAGCAACACGCTTTTAAAAATGCGCCTACGATGTCTCCAGAAGCCATTGCCAAAGCGCAAGCGGATCGTGAAGCACGTGAAGCTGCCAATGTGGCTCCTACAGATACGACAGCCGCTGAACACAATATGTCAGCTGAAGAACATGCCAACATGGATAATGCCGAGCACAGCTCAAATGCAGCACATGGCCACTAATTCAGATTCAGTCTATGCATAAAAAAGCGAGGTCAATGCCTCGCTTTTTCGTATTTGAATGAATGATCAATTAAAGCTTTAAATACATATCAATATGCGGAATTCCACAATCCAGATATTTCTCGCCTTGAACTTCAAATCCCAGCGCTTGATAGAAGCCGATGGCATGCACTTGCGAAGAGAGTTTAACGAATTCACGCTGCTCTGCACGCGCATAGTTAATCACTGCCTGCATCAAGCGCTGACCAACACCTAAACCACGTGCTGTGGTTAGGACTGCAACCCGACCGATACTGTTATTTGACAATAACCGTGCTGTGGCAATCGCCTGATCCTGCTGAAAAATAATAAAATGTACAGCAACCGCATCCTCAGCATCCCATTCGTCTTCTGCTGCGATATTCTGTTCTTGGATAAACACGGCTTCACGAATCGCTTTGGCATGCTCAGCCAAATCCTTCCAGCTCCCGGATACTATTTTCAGCTCTGGATTTTTTAGCATTTAGATCCAATTCCCTGTTGGTCCCACTGATCATTGAGCAACAATTCCAGTGAATGTTTCTGGATTCCATACATCTCTTTCAAGGCCTGAATTTGTGCCAGAACCGCCTGATCGGGGTATTGATAGTCTTTGCGTTTTGTTGCCAGAATCATTTTATTTTTACTAGTATGTTCCAGCGCCACAAACTCAAAAACCTTGGTTTCATAACCATAAGCTTTGAGCAATAAAGCACGAATGGTATCGGTCAGCATTTCTGCCTGTTGTCCGGCATGAATACCAAACTGCAACATCGGACTGAGTACTTTTGGCGCCTGTAACTGCGGACGCAATTCCTTGTGGCAACACGGCGCGCACATGATTATCTGCGCATTCAGGCGAATGCCGCTATGAATGGCAAAATCCGTTGCGACATCACAGGCATGCAAGGCGATCATCACATCCAGATGTTCCGGTGCATAGGTACGGACATCCCCCTGGAAAAAGTCCAGCTGATCAAAACCAGATTGCTGCGCGACATTCTGGCAGAATTCAACCATTTTCGGATTAAGCTCTACCCCGGTGACATACGGCGTTTGACCATGTTTTTGCATATAGTCATATAAAGCACAAGTCAGATAGCCCTTACCCGAACCAAAATCCACCACGCGCAGGCCTTCAGCCTGTGGCTTAATCTGTGCCAATGCACCTGAGAAGATTTCTACAAACTTATTAATCTGCTTCCATTTACGCGCCATGCTCGGAATGATTTGCGCTTTTTGATCGGTAATACCGAGATATTGGAGAAAGATGCTGTCCTGATCGACATAACGTTGTTTAATCCGGTCATGGCCTTGTTCAGCAGGCTTCACCTGATTCATCGCGGCTTTATGTTTGCTACGCGTTAACATGGCTTTTTTCTTGTTTTTTTTCAGCTGTAATTCTTCATCTACTGTCATCAGATTGGCCTGTTTGCAACACGCCAGTAGTGAAGTAACCTGGAATAATGCTTCATCTAAAGGATAATTTTTGGTGACATCCTGGGTCTTGTAACGATACAGGCAGCTCAATACGCGCTGTTCATTTAATGGAATGACTCGCAAGGTCATTTTCTCTAAATCCTGCAGTTCACCTTTATACTGGCTTAAGATCAGGCGATCAAATTGATCCCTTTCAACAGCTTGCTGAAAGGTGTCCAAGAATTGCTGTTCCTGATCTGAGAGAGTTGTCAACGTTGACATAGATAAAACCTGAAATGAATTGCGCATCAAGTTTAAATCTTCTTAACCTAAAAGCAAAATTGAATTACTATACAAGTGTATATTTGAAGAAGAATGACAATCATGCAGAATGCTCCACTGGTTCCAGATTATGATCAAAATGAGGAACGAATTAACTATATTAGTCATGGTGTAGGTGCCGGACTGTCCATTGTTGCTGGTATTCTTTTGATTATTAAAGGGTCTTACCTGAGTACTGGACAATGGATTGGACTGTGGGTTTATGCGCTGAGCATGATTCTGTTATTTTCTGCTTCTATGCTCTATCACATGGCCACTGCGGCAGACCGCCGTTATTTTTATAAAAAAATCGATCATACTGCGATTTATTATTTAATCGCCGGAACTTATACCCCTTTCCTATCGATTGCCATTCCGACCGCCAAAGCCCAGTATTTATTGATTGCACTGTGGGTGATTGCCCTTCTTGGTACACTTTTCAAGTTCGTTTTCATTCATCGTTTCCAGAAACTTTCTTTAGCGGCTTATCTGGCCATGGGCTGGCTGGCGCTGCTGGTGATTGATGATATGCAGCAATATTTAAGTGTTCAATCTTTAACCTTTCTCATCATTGGTGGACTCGCTTATACCGTGGGTGCATTGTTTTACGCTTTAAAAAGAGTAAGATATACCCACGCTATCTGGCACATATTTGTATTGATAGGCGCAGGATCACATTTTCTGTCTATCTATCTTTACGTGATTTAATCATCTCCTTTTTCATTTCAGTGACCCTGAGCGAGTTGAAGCGAGAAGATTGCAGTTGTTTTTTTAAAAAATTACGCCTTTTTTAAAAAGATTACGCTTTTAAAACTAAGTTTTTTTATTTTTAGTAAGTGTAAGGTTTTCCATGGCGTCGTCTAATTCTGCTGCTCAGCCAGCACAAAATTCAAAATTTCGCGTTTTAACAGCAAGCTTGGTAGGCACTACAATCGAATTCTTCGATTTTTATATTTATGCCACCGCTGCTGTCATTATTTTTCCGTATCTGTTTTTCCCTACCAGTACAGATCCGATGACCGCAACCATTCAGTCTCTTGCGACTTTTGCCATTGCATTTATTGCCCGTCCGATTGGTGCAGCATTATTTGGTCATTTAGGTGACCGGATCGGACGAAAAGCCACCTTGGTTGCAGCTTTGCTGACTATGGGGATTTCAACCGTTGCGATTGGTCTATTGCCAACTTATGCGCAAATCGGAATTGCTGCGCCACTGTTACTTGCACTGTGCCGTTTAGGTCAGGGCTTGGGTCTGGGTGGTGAATGGTCAGGTGCGGTACTTCTTGCAACTGAAAATGCCCCGGAAGGCAAACGTGCCTGGTATGGCATGTTCCCGCAACTGGGTGCTCCGATCGGCTTTATTCTGGCAACAGGTTCTTTCCTGACGCTTGGCGCTTTCATGTCTGAAGCTGACTTTATGGCTTGGGGCTGGCGTATTCCGTTTATCTCAAGTGCCTTGTTGGTAATTGTCGGTTTATGGATCCGTTTAAAACTGCATGAAACGCCTGCTTTCCAGAAAGTGCTAGATAAACAAAAAGAAGTAAATGTTCCTTTTGTTCAAGTGTTCAAAAAGCACTCTCGTATGCTAGTTCTGGGTACGATTGCTGCAATCTGTACATTTGTTGTGTTCTACCTTACTACGGTATTTGCATTGCAATGGGGAACCAAACAACTCGGTTATTCTCGTGAAGAATTCCTGCAATTGCAGTTAGTTGCGACCCTGTGTTTTGCTGCCTTTATCCCGCTTTCAGCAGTATTGGCTGAGAAATTTGGCCGTAAGACCACTTCGATTGCGGTATGTGTCATTTCTGCGATCTTCGGTATCTTCTTTGCAGATATGCTTGAATCTGGCAGCACCTTGGTGGTGTTCCTGTTCTTGTGTATTGGTCTGGCGATTATGGGCTTAACTTATGGGCCAATCGGTACTGTATTGTCTGAAATCTTCCCGACTTCAGTACGTTACACGGGTTCTGCATTGACCTTTAACTTGGCAGGCATCTTCGGTGCATCATTTGCACCGCTAATCGCAACCAAGCTGGCAACGGCCTATGGTTTGTCTGCAGTCGGTTATTACCTGACCGCAGCATCTATCCTATCGCTTGTCGCGTTTTTGCTGATTCGTGAAACCAAGAATGATGATGTAAATAATCAGATCTAAGGTTTTAGATCGATTCAAAAGCCAGCACTCGATGCTGGCTTTTTTTATGATTTCACAACAAAACTCGGCTACTTATCTCGTTAAATTTGCTCAACAATCAAATGAACTCAATTCAAAAAATGAGGCAAGGCCATGCAGGATCTTATTGAATACCTATCGCAGGAGCAGTTGGTCAATATCATTATTTTGCTGGAAGATGATAAAAAATTAGAAGCTGTTCGCTATATCACCGAGAATACACCCTTGGATGAAGCTCAGGCACTGCAAGTGATTGATGAAATTGTGCGGGAACATGATGTGGTCATGAAGCATGAGAGTACAGGTCCACGCTTTAGTGATGATGCCGGTGATATTGACCTGGTGACACCACCACTGGAAATCCCCACCCATCCTAGCTTGAGTACACCGACAGAAGCTGAAATCACTGCGCAACAATTACGTGAAAATGTGCCAACCCGAAAAATCGAAAAGAAAATCTGGATGATGGCGGCCGTCGCAGTGGTGTTGCTGATTCTGGTCTGGATCATCAGTTAATACAGTACAGTACGCCGACTAAATTTAAATCAGTTCAATAATATCAATAGTAGGCGGCACCCGGAAACGGAAAGGTACACCGACCAAGCCGGTACCAACAGTCACGAACACATCTGCATGTTCATGACGATACATACCCTTTTTATGTCCCAAAATTGAAACCTTTTTCATGACGTAATTAGTTAGCCAAGGCAGTTCCACCTGTCCGCCATGAGTATGTCCAGACAGCATCAGAGGGCGCGTCGGCAGTTTCGGAATCATATCGACCGTATCAGGGTTATGCGAAAGAATGACCCAAGGCTTGTCCTGAGGCAAGTCTGGCAAACTGCGCATATCGGCTTTACCAGCCCAGAGGTCGCCTACGCCCAAAAGTCGGAATTCATCAAATTCGACAATTTGACCTTCAATATCCATGACCTGATTGACTTGCAATGCATAGTGCAATAACTCTCGAATCGGCGGTCCGGGATATTGCTCATCGTGATTACCATTGACTGAATAGACCGGAGCGTGAATCTCTTTTAAAACCGCCAGTTCCTGTGCCAGTTTATTTTCTGGCTCGTAAGTCCAGTCGCCAGCAACCACCACCAAATCAGGTTGAATATGATTTAATTTGTGTACAATTTGTCGCAACTGACGCTCATGACCCGAAAAAAGACCGATATGTAAGTCTGCGATCAGGGCGATTTTCACCGGCTGCTTTAAACGTTTATCTGCATTGATCTGATATTGTGTCGTTTTCACTTGAATTAAATGCGGCTCGATAAAGCGTGCATAAGTCAAAACCCCACTGAGTAAAAATACAAAAATGGCTTCATGCAGTGAATAATAACCCGTCCATCCAGCATAAATACTGAAGAAAAACAAAGGGATTAATAAATAGGCAAGATAAAACGCCAGCAAATGACCAAAAGCTTTAAAGGGATGAATGGTTTCGGTACGTGATTGGCTCGACCATGCCTGAGCCACAGCCCAGATGGCTAAAATCGCCATCCCCAGATAAAAATAAAACAGTACGGAATTCGAATCCCACATAAATTGGCCTTATTCAGTCGAGCAGCAGATTACTGGCTTTATATTTATCTTTTCATAGCTGGCAATTATACTCAATTCTAATTTTTCATTCTTCGACTTATATGGCCACTGCTCCCCGCGATCAAGTTCATCTTCAATCCTCAGGTTTTATGCGCACTCATCGCTATAAAGCCGGCATTTTACTGAGCTGTAGCCTGGTTCTGGGTCTACCTGCGTGTAGTACCTTACCCAAGCAAACCGAACAGCCAAGCCAGATGGCATTTGAAACGGATACATCGCAAACCAGCCTGGCACAAATTGTTGAACCTTTACGTGATCAGAACATCGGGTTGACTGGTTATCGCGTGCTGTATGATCCGCTTGAAGCACTGGCTGCTCGGATTCAGCTGATTAATAAAGCGGAACGCAGTCTGGATCTGCAATATTACATCTGGGATAACGACCGAATCGGTGCCCTCGCCCTGCATGCGATTATTCAGGCAGCAGATCGTGGCGTAAAAGTGCGCCTGTTGATGGATGACAATAATGCCAAGAAAATGGAAGGGATTTATCTGGCCTTAAACCAGCATCAAAATATCGATGTCAAACTGTATAATCCCTATCGCTTTCGTAAATACCGCGCCATGGACATGGTGCTGGATTTAAAGCGCATTAACCGCCGCATGCACAATAAAAGCTTTATTGCTGATAACCAGATTGCCTTGATTGGCGGGCGCAATATGAGTAACCAGTATTATAATGTCAGTGAAAGCTATCAGTTCTCTGATGTCGATGTGATGCTGGTCGGTGCAGCATCGGATGAAATCATTCATTCCTTCGATGAATACTGGAATGATGATTATGCCTATCCGGTACAAGAGGTGGTGAATCCACGGCATCATGGCTTACGTTTTCCAAGCTTAAAACAACAGCTAGAAACCCATAGTCAGGATCCAGCCACTCAAAATTATCTGGATCTGGCCAATCGTTCCAGAGCCTTTGACCAATGGCTGGAACAAAACATTCAGCTGGATTGGGTGGAAGCCGAAGTAGTCAAAGATCCACCGAGCAAAATCAAGGCCAAGGCCAAAACCGAAGAACACCTGAATTTCCAGTTATTACAGCGTCTGGAAAAACCTGAACAAAGTGTCGATATTGTCTCTGCCTATTTTGTTCCGGAAAAAATTGGTGCAGACCGTTTAAAGAAACTGACGAATGAAAATATCAAGGTTCGCGTCCTGACCAACTCTTTTAAGGCCAACGACGTTGCTGTGGTGCATGCTTTTTACGCTAAATATCGTCAGGATCTATTGAAAAATGGGGTGCAGCTGTATGAGTTCTTAGCAGCGCCAGAAGCCAATCACCTAAATGCCAATACAGAGGAAATTTCGAAAAAAGCCAAAGTCAGCCTGAAAGGATTGAGTCGTTCCAGCCTGCATGCCAAGTTGATGGCACTGGATCAAAAACAGGTGTTTATTGGTTCTTTTAACTTTGATCCGCGTTCAGCTTATCTGAATACTGAAATTGGCGTGTTGCTGAACAGTCCGTCTTTGGCACGTGCAGTACACGACACCATGGACAAAAATTTAAGCAAATATGCTTATAAACTAGTGCTCGATGCGAATCAGAACATTAACTGGAAAATCAAGAAAGCCAATGGTGACGTTCAAACATTTACCAAAGAACCCAAAATGAAATGGTATCAGAAAGCTGGCCTTAAGCTGGTGTCTTGGCTGCCAATTGAAGGTTTTATGTAAGCTTGATTCTTCGAACAGAAACCATAAAAAAGCCTCTTATTGAGGCTTTTTTAATACCCGTGACTGAAGTTCAACCAGGCCTGTCTGCATTTTTTCCTGAACCACACGGGTCAGGCTTTCAACCGTATGCCCTTCCGTGGCAATTGCAGGTAAAGCCACTAAATGTGCAATGACTTGCGGCATTTCCAGTACTTTTTTGACATGGGCAGCAAAACTGATGTCATTGACAAACGGTGCAACCATATCCAGTTCGCCCTGCTGATTCACATAACAAATCAGACAGATTTGTACAGGACGCTGCGCTTCAATCGCGGCGCCTAAAATCCGGCCATGTACTTTTTTGATGGCTCGTCCATCAGAAGTCGTCGCTTCAGGAAAGAACAGCACCGGAATATTCTGTTTGAGAAAATCGGTAATTTGTTCACGGATCCTGACGGAATCTCCTGAACCCCGTTTAATAAATAAGGTACCCCCACCCTTGGCCAATTTGCCTAGAATCGGCCAGTTCTCGATTTCTGCTTTCGCCAGAAAAAATACGCGCGCTCCGGAACCCAGAACGGCAATATCCAGCCAAGACACATGATTACTGACCCATAAGGCGGGTTCACGTGGAATCTCGCCATGCACCTGCACTTCGATATTGAATACTTTGCATAACTGACGGCAAAAATGTTGCACATAGCGGGTATTGGTCGGGTTATTCGGATTTTTATATAAGCCATGACGAAAAACCAAGTAAAACCCTTCACTAATGGTAGCCAATGAGGCAGTAATTTTCCGGCTATACAGAAAAAACTTGGCCAAGCCTTCGATATCTGGAGTCTGGTTTTGTACAGTTGAGTTCATAAAAACGTCATTAAATCCTAAGCGAGATACAGGGAATATCCACGAATTAAACTCATTCTATACTGTTCATTCGCAACTTGCATTGATAATAAAAATCGGCCAATAACATCTATATCTTCAATTTTAATTGGATTAAAAAATCATTCAAAATAAAGCTATCGAAATATTAGATTGAAAAGGATCGTAGCTATGTCAGATAAAACCCAGCCCGCGAACGACACACTACAACCTTTACAAGTGCTCAAATATATTTTGGGCGGCACCTTCATCTATGCAGTGGTACTGGTAACACTTGCACAACTGTTTATCAGCGCACTTTAAACCAAAGCCGCGCTAATTCAGTATCTGCTCAGCCCTTTTTCAACTACACTAAAGTTTTCAAGTGGAGATTGGCCTGAGTGGAATATTTACAACAACATCGAGGGAAAGAGTGCGTCATTCTGGTGAGTGTCAGCGTACAAATGCTGGATGACCTTGATGCTGAAGAGTTTCGTTTACTGGCCCAGTCTGCAGATGCTGAAATTCTGGAACATATTTATGCTCAGCGGGTGAAACCCGATGCCAAATTTTTTATCGGCTCCGGCAAGGCAGAAGAAATCGCTGAACGTGTTGAAGAGCTGGAGGCCAATCTGGTCATTTTTGACCATGCCCTAACCCCAGCCCAAGCCCGTAATCTGGAACAGGTGATTAAATGCCGCGTGGTCGATCGTACTGAACTGATTCTGGATATTTTTGCCCAGCGTGCCCGTACCTATGAAGGTAAGCTGCAAGTCGAACTGGCACAGCTGCAACATTTATCTTCACGTTTAATTCGTAGTCGTGGCAATCTCGACAGCCAGAAAGGCGGGATTGGTTTACGTGGTCCGGGTGAAACCCTGCTGGAAACAGACCGCCGTTTGCTGCGTATCCGTATGGGACAGCTCAAGGCACGCATTGATAAAGTCCGCCAGACCCGGATGCAAGGCCGTGTTGCTCGTCAAAAAGCGGCTGTGCCGACGGTATCTTTGGTGGGTTATACCAATGCTGGTAAGTCTACCCTGTTTAATTTACTCGCCAACAGCGATGTCTATGCAGCCGATCAGCTGTTTGCCACTTTGGACCCAACCTTACGGCGTCTGGAATGGGATGGAATCGGCAATCTGGTACTGGCCGATACGGTAGGTTTTGTCCGTAATCTTTCCCATTCACTGGTAGAATCCTTTAAGGCAACGCTGGAAGAAACCGTTGAAGCCACACTGTTACTGCATGTGATTGATTCAAGTAGCCCAGAGATGCTGGAACAGATTGAAGCCGTTGACAAAGTGCTGAAAGAAATTGGGGCCGATGTTCCCATCCTTCAGGTCTACAATAAAATTGACTGTAGCGGTGAAGAAGCCAAAATTATTTATCGACGCCCGGGCGAACCGGAACGGGTCTATGTCTCGGCACATAGTGGCGAAGGTATCGACCTGCTGCGTAAAGCGGTACATGAGTCCTTGATGGGGCAACTACAGTCCTTCGATTTAATCCTGAAACCTGCCTACGGCAAGCTGCGTAACCAGCTCTATGGTCTGAATGTGATTCAGTCTGAACATTATGATGATGAAGGCCAACTGCATCTGCACATTCGAATTGCGCCACAAAAACTGGAACAATTGATTAAACAGGCGCATTTACCCTTGGATGAAATTCTGGGCAAACAGGCGCAGCAGTTTCAACGTCCACTGGAAGCGTTTGAAATCCAGTCAAAGATCGAGTAAAACTTGATAAGTAAACTTATTAATATTAATGATTATAGCAATGAACTGGATAAAACGAATAGATTGGCCAGCATGGATCGGCACCCTGTTACTTATTATTGTCTTTCGGGAAGCTTCGGTCTGGTTAATGACCCAACTGAATCATCCTGAATTAGGCAATCTGGTCGGGTTATTGAGCCTTTTAATTGCGCTGTTTACCTGGCGCTACTTTGGCAAACTCCCCGCTCGCCTCGTGGATACCAATAACAAACTGATGAAGGAAAGCGCCTTTGCTTTCCTGCCTGTCAGTGCAGGTGCACTGATGATGCTGGTACATATGGGCCAGAAAATTCCGGCCTTTCTGTTCATCATGTTTTTCAGCACCCTGATTCCTTTATGGATTTACGCCAAAATGGCCAAGCGCTGGTTATAGGAGTTCCGCATGTTATCTATTTTGTATGGCTTTGCGGTTACCCTCATCGCCTATCTGATTGCCAAACCCTGTAACCGGTTCATTCCGCAAATTCCCGTCATCGTGTTCAGCATGTTCTTTGTACTGGTGATTTTATTTGCGCTCGGCATTCCCTATGAAAATTACATGGATGAAGTTAATCCACTTTTCAACCATTTACTCGGCTATGTGACCGTCGCACTTGCTATCCCTTTGGCCGCGATGCGCTACGATGACTTGCCGCTCAAAGCCATTATCGGCATTTTGGTTTTTGCCAGTATCAGTGCTGTCGCCTTGCCGATGGGACTAGCTTATCTGCTGCATATGTCCTCTGCAGATATTATGGCGTTTGCTACCCGCGCAGTGACCACTCCAATTGCGATTAATATTGCCACCCTGCTGGATGCACCCATCAGCATGGTCATTCTAATCGTGATTCTTTCTGGTGTGATTGGTGCAGCTTTTTCTCCATTTATTCTCAA
This sequence comes from Acinetobacter sp. YH12226, assembly GCF_013417805.1. GTDB lineage: Bacteria > Pseudomonadota > Gammaproteobacteria > Pseudomonadales > Moraxellaceae > Acinetobacter. Next base: position 445,559 of record NZ_VPDG01000001.1, read on the forward strand.
ACATATCAATGATGAACGTGCCTCCGGACTGGCTTTAGGACTAGCCGCACATGCCATTGGTACAGCTCAGGCCTGGCAGCGTGGCAGTATTGCAGGACGTTATGCCGCATTTGGTATGGCCGTCAATGCAGTCTTTACCGCGGTCTGGTTGCCTACGTTTATACTTTATTTGCAAAAAATGTGACTAGTGAATCAAATTAATCATTTGTTTTATGTGGTAATCGTTCTTACTATAGAGTAAGAACTCTAATCCAACCTAGGAACAGATATATGAAAAAGGTTCAATTCTTTTCAACTTTACTTTTAGCCTCTTTCAGCCATCTGGCTTTGGCCTCTGACCTTTCAGGGACATGGAGAAATATTGACGACAAAACTGGTTCACCTAAAGCATTCCTCGAAATTCGTGAGACGGCTTCCGGCGTCTATGCTGCCAAGATCACAAAAATCACCCCGCGTCCTGGATATACCCCGAAAGAAAACTGTGTGTCCTGTCCTGCACCTTATACCAATAAACCTATTCTCGGCCTGGATGTGCTCACTGGCTTAAAGCACGTCGGCAATAACAGTTTTGCTCAAGGCAAGCTGCTTGATCCATTATCAGGGAATCTTTATAACACCAAAGCAAAATTAAGTGCTAATGGGAAACGTCTGATCCTACGCGGCTATATCGGCGTTTCAGCACTAGGCCGTAGTCAAACCTGGATTAAGCAGGATTAATTCCTGCTTTATTAAATAAAATGTGACGGGGTTATGCTTTAGTAGATAGAAGCTTGCATTTTAATGCATTAAGTTGTATGAATATTAAACATACGCTTTTTTCATGCAATATAGATTATGAAAGTGTATTAACGTAGTTTGCATCAGCATTCACCACATGGAATTAGGTGAATGTTCATAAAAAAATAAGGATATCGCATGTATAAAATCACACTTTTAACTGTTTTTTCAGCTTCTTTATTCACTAGCTCTCTGGCCTTTGCTCAGGAGTTATCTGGTCTCTGGCAACAGATTGATGATAAAACCGGCTCACCTAAAGCATTGATTGAAATGAAAACGCAGGCTGATGGCTCGTATACCGGAACGATTACTAAAGTCACACCTCGCCCAGGTTATACACCACGGGAAAAATGTGTCAAATGTCCACCACCTTATACCGATAAACCGATTTTGGGGTTAGACGTCATTAAAGGACTGAAACCCACCAACAAAAATAACTATGCACATGGCCGGGTACTCGATCCACTCACTGGCAAAATTTATGATTTAAAAGGGCGGATTTCTGCCAATGGGAAACGACTGACTTTACGTGGATATATCGGGATCTCTGCGATTGGTCGCACACAAACCTGGATTCGCCAGGATTAATAAAAACAGCACTTTTGTGTTGGGGATATTTTATTCATCTATAAAAAAGGCATAAATATAATGAAACAAACTAAATTAGGATTAATGTTCATCGCTGCACTGATGACTGGGACTGCTTATGCACAGGATCTGACGGGCATCTGGCAGCAAATTGATGATAAAACCGGCTCACCAAAAGCAATTATTGAAATTCGTCAAAATGATAATGGAACTTTTGCTGGAAAAATTATCAAAGTGACTCCACGTCCAGGCTATACTCCACAAAAGACCTGCAATAAATGTCCCGCGCCTTATACCAATCAGCCGATCATGGGCATGGATGTATTGACTGGCTTAAAACATGTGGAAGGCACCAACAATTATGAAAAAGGTAAAGTGATTGATCCATTGGCAGGTAAAGTTTATGACGCTCGAGTGCGTCTAAATGCCAATGGTAAACGTTTAACCTTGCGTGGTTATGTGGGTGTGTCCGCTTTAGGCCGTAGCCAGACCTGGATTCGCCAAGATTAATACCTAATTCTCATTATTCAAAAAAGCTGCCAAATTGGCAGCTTTTTTCAGTGTATCAACTCTATAGTATTCAGATAAGTGTTGACTATTTTAGTAAGATTTCTAACATGAGCGGGCGATGATAAAAATTCTTTGGAATGACTCTCTATGTTTAAAAAAATATTACTTGCCGCGCTTACAGCAGGATGTATGACCAATCTTTGGGCAGACGATATTACCGGGACCTGGCAACAAATTGATGATAAAACGGGGGCGGCTAAAGCGATTATCGTCATTAGCAAAGAAGCAAATAATACCTATTCAGGCAAAATTGTAAAAATCACGCCTCGCCCAGATTATAATCCACGTGAAAAATGCAATAACTGTCCTGCACCTTATACCAATCAGCCTATTTTAGGTATGACCATTTTAAAAGGCCTAAAACTGGTTGAAGGCACCAAGAATTATGACAAAGGTCGTATTATCGACCCATTGGCAGGTAAAATTTATGATGCAAAAATGCGTTTAAACAATACGGGTAAACGTTTAACCTTACGTGCCAGTATTGGCGTTTCAGTTCTAGGCCGTAACCAGACCTGGATTCGAGCAGACTAAATTTTAAAACTAAAAAGCCACGTAATCACGTGGCTTTTTTATGGAATGTGCTTACATCGCCGGATTATCCACTGCAAACATCTGCTGATCTTCTAGGCGGAATGCCATCAGTTGATTACCCCAGACACAACCGCCATCTACATTCTGAATCTTGTTCGAAATGGTTTTACCATTCAAGGCGGCCCAGTGACCAAACAGGATCTGATGACTTTTCGCAGCCTGTGATTCAAACTCAAACCAAGGTTTAAAACCTTCCGGCATCGCATCATCCAGCGCATCTTTAAAGCTGTATTCCAGACGTCCCTCAGCGTCAGTTAAACGCATTCGGGTGAGGTAGTTCACGATACAGCGAATACGTTCATGGCCTTGTAGCTGATCCGACCAAAGTGCGGGTTCTTTCCCGAACATTTCTTTCAGAAAATCATCCAGCACCTCGAAGTCATCATGAGCAATGATCGCTTCGACTTCTTGTGCCAATTGAGCAGTTTTTTCTGCACTCCAGATATTCGGAATCCCAGCATGCGTCAGGATAGTCTGCTCATTTGGAAATAGACACATTGGCTGTTTGCGCAGCCAGTCAATCAAGTCATCACTGTCGATCGCATCAATCACATCACGAACATTGTCTTTTTCTTTCACCGGTTTGATGCCGCGGGCATAAGCCAGCAAAGTCAAATCATGATTTCCCAAGACCGTCGCAGCCGCACCTTGCTCAGCCAGCTTTTTGATAAACCGCAATGCTGCAATTGAGTTTTCACCACGTGCAACCAAATCTCCAGCAAACCAGATAAAATCTTGTTCTGCATCAAACTGGATTTCTTTAAGCAAAGCTTTCAAGGCCTCAAAACAGCCTTGAACATCACCAATCACATAATTATATCGAGCAGTACGGTTCATCGTAATTTAAGCCACCATTTGATCTGAAAGTGCAACAAACTGTTCAAGGGTCAGGGTTTCTGGACGCGCCATCGGGTCAACACCCGCTTTTTCAAAACCCTCTTCAACCAGCATACCCTTCAAGCTGTTACGCAAGGTTTTACGACGCTGGGTAAAGACATGAGATACCAGACGTGCCAGCGCTTTTTCATTCTTCGCCACAATCGGTTTAACTTTATAAGGCTCTAAACGGAATACCGCAGAAGTTACTTTTGGAGGCGGATTAAAAGATCCAGGTGGCACTTCGAACAAGAAAGTCGGTTTACAGAAATATTGAATCATCACCGACAGACGGCCATATTCTTTGGTATTGGGTGATGCGGTAATGCGATCCACGACTTCTTTTTGTAGCATGAAATGCATGTCTTGCACTTTGTCACCAAATTCCAAGAGATGGAATAACAGTGGCGTTGAAATATTATAGGGCAAGTTACCGACCACACGTAATGGACGATCTTCCTGGAACAACTGAGAATAATCGTATCTCAAGGCATCGGCTTCAATAATGGTTAAACGTTCCGGATGCGGCACACGACCCGGCAGGCCAGCAGCCAGATCACGATCCAGCTCAAGTACGGTTAAGGCATCACATTCACCAATTAAAGGTGAAGTCAAAGCGGCCAGACCCGGGCCAATTTCCAGAATGTTCTGACCTGGACGCGGATTGACTGAGCGTACAATTTTGGCAATGACACGCTGGTCATGTAAAAAGTTTTGACCAAATCTTTTTCGAGCCTGATGCCCTTCATCTTTTGGGTTTAAGGCATTAATTTGATACATAAAAACATTTCCAACGTGAGTGATGAACAATAATCAGTGGCGCGCCAGATCGAGGGCTAAATCGACAGCAACGTGCAGGCTGGAACTTTTCGCAAGTCCCGTCCCCGCAAGGGAGAGTGCTGTGCCATGATCAACAGAAGTTCGAATAAACGGTAAGCCGAGGGTAATATTAATGGCTTCACCAAAGCCCTGTGATTTTAACACAGGTAAGCCCTGATCGTGATACATCGCCAGAACAGCATCAGCATCTTTTAGGTTTTCTGGAGTAAATAAAGTATCAGCAGGTAGGCTTAAACTCATGTTGATACCTTGGGCACGATAGCTTTCGAGTACCGGATTGATCACTTCAATTTCTTCCATCCCCAAATAACCGCCCTCCCCGGCATGCGGATTTAAACCGCAAACCAGTATATTCGGCTGTTCAATCTTGAATTTGGATTTCAGGTCGTGAATCAGAATATCAATCACCTGATGCAAGCGTTCAGGCGTAATCGCATCTGCCACGGCACGAAGCGGAAGATGGGTAGTGGCCAAGGCCACGCGTAAAGTTTTGGTGGCCAGCATCATGACTACACGTGGAACACCAGCAAATTCCTGGTAATACTCGGTATGACCACTAAAAGAAATGCCCGCTTCATTTATCACGGACTTTTGTACAGGCGCAGTCGCGACGCCGACACTTTTTCCTGACATGGCATAGTCTGCGGATCGACGCAGTTGCTCCAGTACATAAGCCGCATTGTTCGGATTCAGCTCACCCAATACGACGTCTTGCTGCACGGGAACATGCTCTACAAATAGCTGACCGATGCCTGAAGATGACTCCTGTCCTTGATATTCAATCAGCTCAACCGATAATTTGAGTACCTGAGCACGTTGCTTGAGCATATGAATATCCGCCAATACCACAATTGGGCGCTCATCAACACGATCTGCAAGACTCAGGCAAATATCAGGACCAATTCCGGCAGGTTCCCCACTGGTGACATATAAAGGCAGCATCATCTTCTCAATTTGGCAAAGCTGAGAAATATTATAACCCGATCACGCCTACGCTGTAGTAATCATTGCAAAGAGTACTTATAAATCAATATTTTGATACCATTGAAACTATGGTTACAAATATAGTTGCAGTTTTTGTAGCATATAAAGGCTTAGGTCTTTCTTTCACCAGGGAGATTAGATAAAATACAGCGCTTGAAATTTTAATTTTCATTTGTGATTCTTCACGTATTCGTTTAGAATCGCGTCTCCTTTAGTTTGGACAGATTCCATAGTCCAAACCAACTATAATAGGTAGTGGTTTAATGAAAACTCTCAGCGCTAAGCCAGCTGAGGTTCAACACGACTGGTACGTTGTTGATGCTTCTGGCAAAACTTTAGGTCGCCTTGCGACTGAAATCGCTCGTCGTTTACGCGGTAAGCACAAAACTTCTTATACTCCTCACGTTGACACTGGCGACTACATCGTTGTTATCAATGCTGAAGAAATCACTGTGACTGGTAAAAAGTCACAAGATAAGAAATACTATCGCCACACTGGTTTCCCTGGTGGTATCCGTGAGACTAACTTTGAAAAGTTAATCGCTCACAAACCAGAAGCAGTTCTAGAAAAAGCTGTTAAAGGTATGTTACCTAAAGGTCCTCTTGGTTATGCAATGATCAAGAAAATGAAAGTGTATGCAGGTACTGAGCATCCACACGCTGCTCAACAGCCACAAGTTTTGGACATCTAAGGGATAACAGCACATGGCTACTAATTATGGTACAGGTCGCCGTAAGACCGCAACTGCACGTGTTTTCCTATCAGCTGGTACTGGTAAACTCGTAATTAACAACCGTACTCTTGAACAGTATTTCGGTCGTGAAACTGCTCGTATGGTTGTTAACCAACCACTTGAGCTTCTTGAAGCTACTGACAAATATGACCTTTACATCACTGTTGCTGGTGGTGGTATTGGTGGTCAAGCAGGCGCTATCCGTCACGGTATTACTCGTGCATTGATCGCTTCTGACGAAACTTTAAAACCTGCTCTTCGTCAAGCTGGTTTCGTTACTCGTGATGCTCGTGAAGTTGAACGTAAGAAACTTGGTTTACGTAAAGCTCGTAAACGTCCTCAGTTCTCTAAACGTTAATTCGTTTACCGAATCGGACAAAAAACCCTGGATTTTCCAGGGTTTTTTATGGGTATCAGCTGAATATATGGAAAGATTTTCTTGTTATTGTTCGTGCACATCTTTCCCCCATACACTCTCATGACACCAGAACGACTTCATCAAATAATAATTTGCGATCCCAATACAGATAAATAGCAAAATGACAGGAAGCTTGATCAGCATCTTATTTTCCTCCAGTTGTTTTTCTTATAATCTACCTCGGCTCAAGCCGATTGATCTTTGATGCTTGGTGCTTTTTAGGTTGAATTTTAGTATCCTAGTCTATTCATTAGAAGCTCATCAGGATTTATGTCAGTCGAAAGCGCGCCTCTTCAAGGAATCACTCTCTATAGTCATGTCGATGACTTTCGTTCCCATTGGATTCGCTACGTACTTGCCGAAAAACAGATTAAATATAACCTGATTTTGGTGGATGCCGATGATGAGGATCTGGCCAGCCTTAATCCTTATAATCAATTGCCGATGCTGATCGAAAATGAACTCAAATTATTTAATACTTCAATTATCTCAGAATATGTAGATGATCGTTATCGTCAGAATAAACTATATGCCGATGCCCCAATGCCCCGCGCAGAGCAACGACAATACATCTGGCGCTTTGAAAATGACTGGTTAAAGCTGGCTGATATCATGTTACGCCATCCTGATACGCTAGATAAGAAAGCCAGAACTCAGGCACAAAAGCAGTTACAGGATATCCTGATTTCACTGATGCCACTCTTCCAGCATTTTCCCTATTTTATGTCTGAACAATTTAGTATCCTGGATTGTATGCTGGCACCAATTTTTATCCGTCTGAAACAGATGGGCGTAGAATTACCACAGCAGCAATGCCGTCCGTTTTATTTATATTGCCAACGAATTTTTAGTCGTCCTGCCTTTGTAAAATCCATGACATTGCAGGAAAAGAACCGTTATTCAGTGCAACTCAAACATCCATAGAGAAACATCATGTCCGAACAAGAATTCAACCTTAGCCCTACCCGTCCCTATATGGCACGTGCAATCTATGAGTGGGTTTGCGATAACAATATGACGCCTTACCTGCTGGTGGATGCCACACGCCCAAATACCATGGTTCCTGAGCAGTTTATTAAAGATGGACAGATTGTTCTGAATATTGTGCCACATGCCGTGCATGCGCTGCATATGAGCAATGATGCCATTAGCTTCTCGGCTCGCTTTGGTGGCGTTTCTCGTGATATTTATGTGCCTATGGCAGCAGTACTCGGTATTTATGCACGTGAAAATGGTCAAGGTTTATTCTTTGATCCAGGTGAATATGAGCATACACAAAATGATGAAGATGCTTTAAAATCAAGCACTGAAGAACAAACTGAACAACCAAAGAAAAAACCGACTTTAAGACTATTAGATTAAAAATAATGGAGCAAGTGAATGGCTTTTGATTTAGTACAATATTTTGTTGAACAGATAGAGACTCAAAAGCCTGAGCTTCTAAAAGAATATACAAAAGAAGAAAGACGAAAATATATATCAGAAATCAATGCCTTAACTTTAGGAAAACTTATTACTGAATGGCGTCATAACCCACAAAAAATTTATAATGAAATCAATCATCCTGATGAATTATATATCCTGGAAATCGTGCGTCATCTCGCTACCAGTCCGGAAAATCAATCCACTCTGGATCGAGCCCAGCTTGAGCACAGCACTTCAGAAATTTTTCATTTACAGCTTATTGAATTAAAACAACTGCATGATACCGGCAACCATAATATCCATAGCATTCAGGAATTACTGACCGGGCAAATTGAACATTTATCTGGTCAAGCAGATGATTGGGTTTGGACAACAAACAAGCTAACAGAACTCGAAGGCTCTAAACCAATTGTGCAAGAAGAGCTATCATTGGAAGCATCAATGAAGGAGTTTAATCAAATGGTAAGCCAGAATCAGCAGCATCAAGATGTCGAAGAAGTCATTGTTATCAATACCCCAACATGGGCAAAGATTGTTGAACCCATCGTGGCGATTGTCATTCTTTGGGTATTAATCGCAGCCGTAATGCGCGTGTTTGGCTAAAATAGTCTGCAATAAAAAAACCAGCGATTCGCTGGTTTTTTATTTTGTAAGGTTTATAAGATCAGCTTGTAAACTCTTATAGCGCTAGTTTTACAGAGATCCCAATAGGTCAAACAAATTAACAGGAATTCTCTGTCTCAGAAGAATCTGATCAACTTTGAGATATAGATATGTTAAATATCTTATCTAAAATCCCACGCATAAAAAAAACACCCCCGGCCTTATGGTCGGGGGTGTTTAGGAATAATGAGCTGGCGATGACTTACTCTCACATGGGTAACCCCACACTACCATCAGCGCTAAGAGGTTTCACTTCTGAGTTCGGGAAGGGATCAGGTGGTTCACTCTTGCTATGGTCGCCAGCACAACTGTTTATGACTATTTGCTTGGGTCTTATTGGCGTTGTTTTCACTTCGCTAGCCTAGCTTTCATCAAATGAGTTATTAACAGGTATATCTGAGTTGCAGTAGTTTGTTCGTTTAGCGTAACTAAATCAAGTCACTTTGTTTAATATCGAATCAATCGAGCTTCGTACAACAACTGTTTGGGTGTTGTATAGTCAAGCCTCACGAGCAATTAGTATTGGTCAGCTTCACATATCACTATGCTTCCACATCCAACCTATCAACGTCGTAGTCTTCAACGGCTCTTTAGGAGAC